>JAASSH010000431.1 GCA_021767985.1 Gammaproteobacteria bacterium
ATGGATGCTGACCGGCAGCGCTCGGGAAACTCACCTGCACGATGGCGACACCAAGCAGCGCCGGACTGATAAAGGTCTTACCGTCGCCGCCGAATATGCCCTTGCCCAGCAGGATGGCGAACGACATGCCGTAGACGATATGGCTGAACGGCGCCGAACCCGGCAACATCAGCGTCAGCAGCAGCGCGATCGGGATAAAGCCGGATTCGAAGGCACGCTTGCGTTGCGCCGCGATTATCCGTTCCCACAAGCCACCGATGACCAGGGCCAGCAACAGCATCGGTAAAAAGTGCGCGAGGCCGGCGGCAATCCAGTCATACAGACCCGGCTCCTGGTAGCCGGCGCCGAGGCCGGCCGCCAGGTTACTGCGCAAGTCATCGCTGGCGCGCCCGGGATCGGCGGCGAGCACCGACAGGTACTGGTAACCGCAATTGACGACGGCCGCGATACTGACCGGCAACAGCGCCAGCAACTGCATCTTGCGGATACGACGCTGACCGTCCGCCGTCACTGAAAACGCGGACATCAGCGCCCTGCCTCCAGTTGATCGAGCACATTGCGTAACAGCTGCCCGTAGTCGTTGTTGGAGATACAGGCGTGGCTCAGCGGTGCCACGTCCTCTTCCACCAGCTCCAGCGCACCGAGCTCACGCGCGCGCTCGGCATCGCCGAGCTGCAGCGCGCGCATCAAGGGCACCGGGTAAATCCCGGGTGGGGCGACCTGTTCCAGCCGATCGCCGGGGATTAGCACGCCAGTCGTCGTTGGCGGGGCTTCAGATGCGTCGGCGCTTGTTGCCTGCACCGTAATTTGCCGCTGCCCCGCGGCGAGAAAATTTTGGCCGGGCGCGGGCGTGCGCCCGTAAATCGGAGCGCCGGCAATAATTCGGGTCGGGCTGTCGGTGAGCTCGTCGACCAAAAGCTCGTCGATGAACGCCCCCGGTGGCACCAGCAGGCTGCGGGGATTCCTGACCGCGTTACCTGCAATCGAAACTACGCGCTGCAGCCAGGGCGTGCCCCGCAGCAACAAATGCCCGAGCGCGATGACGTCCTGATAACCCAGGTGCCAGACTTCGCCACCGGCGAAACCGATCGGACACAGGGCATTGATATGCACCCCGGGCAATCCTGCCGAATCGCCACCACTGAAAGCGACCTTGCGCACGCTGTCGGACTCCTCGATCGCAAGCGAATGGCCTGGTGCGTGGCAAAGATAAACCGGCGCCACCGATATTTTCTCCAGCGCGGAAACCGCGGCCCTGAACTCGTCGAACCAGGCATCGACGACCGGACACGGATCGGGCGCGAAAGCCGCCGTGTCGAGCGCGGTAACGAGTATCGCCGCGGGCTCCGCGTCCGGGTGGGGAACGTTGCCGAATGGCCGGGTACGCAGGCTGCTCCAGGCGCCGGTTTCGAGCATGAAGCCACGCAGCGTCGGGCCTTCGTCATCGGCTGGCGGTTCGTATCGAACCACGCCCAGGCTCTCGTCGACGTCGATTTGCAGCGCCAGCAGCTTGCGCCGCGCACCGCGTCCAACCCGGGAAATTCTACCGGCCGCAGGCGCAACCAGCCTGATTTCGGGCCGGCGTGCATCGCGCATCACCGCGGCGCCGGCCTTGACCTCGTCACCGTCCTTGCACAGCAGTTCGAAGCTGAAGCGACGATAATCAGGTCCGAGCAGAGCCACGGAGGTTACCGCTTTGGTTTCGAGATCAAGCGACCCCGCCATTTTTATTCCCGGTTAAAAAACACATGCAAGCAGATTCTAAAGAGCGATATTCGAATTATAATGATCCATGTCAGCTAGTTGCCGCGTTTTCAAACCTCGACAGGAACACGCGGGTGCAGCCCCGGATTGGTAGCGTCGCCGCAACTATTACCCGCGAAAGACATGCCACGAATCTTCGCGGCAGACATCCCGCCTTATAGCGGTGCTTAGTCTTCGATCGTCGACAGCAGCTGCCTGAGGGCTCGAATATGTTCGGGGCCGGTGCCGCAACAACCGCCCACGATCTGCACCCCGTAATCGCGGATCCAGCCTTCGATTTCGTGAGCGTACTCATCCGGCGGGCTGACTTCTTCGTAGCGCCAGTCGGGCAGGATCAACTTGCCGGTTTCGGCGTAGGCGAGCAATGGACCGGACCAGTGTTCGCGCAGTACCTGCAGCGCTGGCACGATGTCCTCGACCCGGGTATGCATGATCCCGGCGGCCTGCCCGCCCAGCGGCTTCAGGGTTTCAACCATTTCGCCAAAGTCATGGGCGCTGGTCGTGTCGTCGGTGTTCTTCCAGCGTAAACTGCGCACATCGACGCCATTGTCCGCCATCATCGCGCTATAGCCGATCCATACCGGCAGCCCGGTAGATACCGCGGCCTTGATGACGATGCTCGCGTTCTCGATGTCACGCATCATTTCGGCGATTATGACGTCGACCCCGGCTTGCGCCAGCCCCTCGGCCAGCTCCTGGTAACTCGACACCACGTGCTCGCCGGTGGCCACCTCGTGGTGGCTGGTCAGGGGCGGCATGCTCGACATCGAACCCGCGATGTAAACGTCTTCCCGGGCCACGTTGTCACGCGCCTGCTGCGCCAGCTGCACCGATTTCAGGTTCAGCAGCTTCGATTCGTGACCCAGGTTGACGCTCTCGAGCACGTGACGGGCCGTGGAATAGGTATTTGCAGTAATTACCTGGGCCCCTGCACGGATGTAATCCTCGTGCACCTCGAGCACCTGGTCCGGATTTGTCTTGGTGGCAAGCCCACTCCAGACATTCTTGTCCAGCGTCACCCCGCGGCGTCGGATCTCGGTACTGACGCCACCATCGAGTAGCAGAATTTCGTTGTTGTCGAGGCGATCGGTCAAACTGCGCATAACGGTTTCAATCTGATTCAGGCTTGCGCGCAGTGTAGCAGAGTTGAGCCGCATGTCTCATCATCCCCGGGTAAGATGCGCCGTTGGTGACGTCTACCGAGGGTTCAGGCACTCGACAAGTTACCGCTTCCTGGGATACCTTTGTGGCGGCGATTCATGGAGTGACCGATGTTTTTCGAGTTCCGCGCAATCAAACTGCTTTGCGCCCTGACCAGCACACTGATACTGCTTAACGGCTGCGCCAGCCAGGGCCCGCGACTCGAGCCGCACCCGGCGGTTGCCGAACAGCGTACCGGCGAGCTG
>JAASSH010000002.1 GCA_021767985.1 Gammaproteobacteria bacterium
CCGATGAGCGGATCGCGAGCAGGTCGTTCTGGCGCAGGCCAAGACGACGGTCCTTGCCGAGAAAGTCGCTGGATTCGCAAATCGCGCCGACCACGTCGTACAGCTTTTCGGGCGCATCGCTGGCCTGCTCGACGCGAATAATTTCCTGCCAGGCGCCGTACAGCGAGGGCCGGATCAGGTCGTTCATCGCCGCATCGATGACGGCGAAGTTCTTGTCTGCTCCGTGCTTGAGATAATTGACCCGGCTCACCAGGATGCCGGCGTTGCCGGCGATTGCGCGCCCGGGTTCGATCACGATCGTGCCGTCGAAACTGTCGAGTCGCTCGTGCAGCGCGCTGGCCCAGTCGGCGGGCAAGGGCGGCTCCTCGTCGCGATAACGTATACCGAGGCCGCCGCCAAGGTCGAGATGTTTAATCAGGATGCCCTGTACGCGCAGTTTCTCGATCAGGGCCAACAGGCGATCGAGCGCGTCGATGTAAGGCGACAGTTCGGTTAGCTGCGAGCCGATGTGGCAATCCATGCCGATGATCTCGATATGCTCCAGCTCGGCCGCCTTCAGGTAAACCGATTCGGCATCGGCAAAGGCGACGCCGAACTTGTTTTCCTTGAGCCCGGTGGAAATATAGGGATGGGTTTTGGCATCGACGTCCGGGTTGACGCGAAACGAGATGCGCGCGGTTTTGCCCATGCGCCCGGCTATCTCGTTGATGCGATCGAGCTCCTGCTCGGACTCGACGTTGAAACACAGGATGTCGATCCCGAGCGCCGCCTCGATCTCGTCGGCCTGCTTGCCGACGCCCGAAAACACGATGCGCGAGGGCTCGCCGCCTGCCTTGAGTACGCGCTGCATTTCACCGCCGGAAACGATGTCGAAACCCGAGCCGAGGCGCGCCAGCAGGTTCAGCACCGCCAGGTTGGAATTGGCCTTGACCGCGTAGCACACCAGGTGGTCGTGCCCGTCGAGCGCGCTGTCGAAGGCATGCCAGTGGCGTTCCAGCGTGGCACGCGAATACACGAAGAGGGGCGTGCCATAGGTTGCGGCCAGCTCGGCGATGGCGACATCTTCGCAAAACAGCTCGCCCTGTTTGTATTCGAAATGATCCAAGTCAGCTGCCCACGCTTTTGCTTTTCTTTTCTTCTTCCTCGGGAGGCACTAGCGGGCCCTTGTTGCCGCAACCGGACAATGCCAGCAGCAGACAGCAACAGATTAACCAGATTGGTGCGCGTACCCGAATCATGCCGCCGAGATTACACGCTTTGCGCTCAACGCCCAAATCCCGGCGCCGCACAGCAGGCCGCCGCCGATATAGCTATAGGCTTTTTGCGCGCGCGGCGATGCCAGGAAACGGCGTATCGAAGCCGCGAACAGGGCGTAGCTGGTGGCGCCAATGGTGGCCAGCACGACGAAAGTAACGCCCAGGATCCAGAGCTGTGGAACCGCGGGGTGCGAAGCGCTGATGAATTGCGGCAGCAGTGCGATAAAAAACACGATGCTTTTGGGATTCAGCGCGGTGACGATAAACGCGTTACCGAACAGTTTGCCTGGCGAGGTTTCGTGAGCTTCATCGGTCTGCATCGGCATCGGCCGGTTGGCGCCGCGTATTAACAGGATGCCAAGGTAGATCAGGTAGACCCCGCCCAGCCACTTGATGATGGTAAACCAGGCCGCGGATGTCGCCAGCAGGGTGCCGAGACCGATCAACGACAGCGTTATCGCGACCGAATCACCGAGCGCAACCCCGGCCACCAGCGGCAGCGTGGCCTGGCGGCCATGCGCGACCGAATAGCTCAAAACCAGCAGGATGGTCGGGCCGGGAATCGCCAGCACGACCGCGCTGGTAGCGATGTAGGCAAGCCAGAGTTCGAGCGGCAAGGTCGGTTACTCGCGGTTGATTAACGAACGCGAGAGCTTGTCATACTCGATCAGGCGAGACAATGGTTCGCGGCACAATTCATCGCGGGTTTCGCGGATGTATCGCAGCAATCCGGCGTCGATATCGGGGGGTAACTCGTGTTCGTCCAGCACCCGGCAGCGGCCATCCGGTGTAATCAGCACGTCGACGGTCAGGTCGCGCCACTCGATGCTATGCTGCGAGATCCGGGTACCGTCGGCAATGTTGAAATAGAGCGCCACGGTATCCTGTAGCGGATCGATCCAGTGATAGACATTGTAGGGCCGGTCTTCCCAGAAGTAGCCGAGGCTGACGCTATCCTTGCGCAGCAGGACGTCTTCGAGCTGCACATCCTGCGGCATGCGGTAAATGACAACCGCCTTGCCATGGCCGTGGGTCAGCAGCTCGCAATCGAATTCCTTGCGTATCCCCCCTAGCGTGGACTTGATCTCCTTTATCGATCCGTGGGGCAAATCAATCCTCGAAGCGGATGGACTTCGCGCCTTGCCACAGCGTGGCGACGCCGATCTCGCGCAAGCGCTCGAGATCCGAGGTGATCGTGGCGAAATGGTTGCCAGCGAGCGTGCCGGCCTTGGAGGCAAAATGTACGCTGCCGTAAGCGATCAGGATTTCGGTCTCGCTCCTGCCTTTGGGGTAGAGCAATATCTGTCCCGGTGCGGGGTAGGCGGTGGCGTCTTCGTATCCGACCTCGAAGTCCATGTCACCAAGGGGTATCCACAGGCCTTCGCCGCTCCAGCGCACGTGCACGACCTGGCTGGTGAATGGCATGACCTGCTTAAACGCGGCGCAGGTCGCGGGCGACTTACCGGTCTCGAGTTCGGCGTCGAACTCGAAACCATCGATTGTTATCTTCATGCTTGCCAGTTCCCGTCTGAAAATGCGGTGGTTCTCATGATATCCGGATTCACGATAACAGCACCAGTACCAGGCCGAGCGCCGCGGGTGCGGCCTGGACCGCCAGGATGCGGTGGCTGGCGGTGACTGCGCCATAGGCGCCGGCGATGATGACGCAGCTCAGGAAGAAAATCTTGATGTCGCTGGCGTAGACCGACGGCATCAAACCCCAGAACAGCCCGGCTGCGAGAAAACCGTTGTACAAGCCCTGGTTTGCCGCCAGTACTCGCGTGGCGGCCGCCTGCTCCGGCGTTTGCCGGAAAACTTTTAGGCCCGGCGGTTTATCCCACAGGAACATTTCGAGCGCCATGAAACCGAGATGAATCAGGGCCACCAGCGCCACGACGAAATCGGCCAACAGCTCGATCATGACCGTAACCCCGATGCCCGGCGACGGGGTTCATGGCCTTCTGCCAGAGATGCCGCGGATTCCTTTTTAACCATTCTAGAGACTTGCCGATCGGGTATACTGGCCCTTATCGTCTCACAGTTTCACCGTTTTTACCTGTCTGAAATCAATGCCTGGCCAGATACCGATTATCGACCTCGAGCCCTGGTTTGCCGGTGACGACCACGGGCGTCGCGAGCTCTGTGACCGGGTTGGTCAGGTTTGCCACGAGACCGGTTTTTTTTACATCGTCAACCACGGCATTTCGAGGCGCCTAAGCGCCGACTACCTCGCCATGATGCGGGCCTTTTTCGCGCTGCCGCTGGAAATCCGGCAGGCCATAGACAAACATCATTCGGCGCAGTTTCGCGGCTGGGAGCAGCTTGGCTCCGAGCTCACCAACAACGAAATCGATTATCGCGAGCAGATCGATATCGGTGTAGAGCGCGCTGCGATCGAGAATCCGGAACCCTATTACATGGCGCTGGTGGGGCCGAACCAGTGGCCGCCGGAGACCGCCCTGCCGGGTTTTCGCGAAACTGTCAGCGATTATTTCGCACGCCTGTCCGAGGTCGCGCGGCAGTTGCTGCGCATCATGTCGCTTGCGCTGGGCCTGGATGAAATGCACATCGAGCGCGTGTTCGGTGAAAGCCCGTCGCCTTACCTGAAGCTGATTCGCTATCCACGGACGCTCGATGGCGGGCAGGGCGTTGGTGTGCACAAGGATTCCGGCTTCCTGACCCTGCTGCTGCAGGATGAAACCGCCGGGCTCGAAGCCCAGGCCAACGACAACAGTTGGTACCGGGTCGACCCGATCGCGGGTAGCCTGGTGGTCAATACCGGCGAGTTGCTGCAGCTGGTGACGCGTAACTACTTTATCGCGACCCCGCACCGGGTGATCAATCATGGCGCTAGCGAGCGCTACTCGTCGGCTTTTTTTTACAGCCCCGATCTGAACACGGTGCTCGACTCGTTACCGATCGATGCGGCCTATATCACGCGGGTCGAGCGCAGCGAACGCCACCGTGACGAGGGTTTGATGGCGTCGCGGGCCGAAATGGCCGCCGGTACGGGCGGTATGCAAAGCCGGGTCAGGCCGATGGTGTTTGGAGAAAAGTACTGGCAACGCTGGGTACGCAGTTACCCGGATATCGCGCACAAGTTCTACCCCGGGTTGGTCGAATAGCCTGTATGGCTTTGCGCCAACCCGGGTGAACATTTCTAGAATTCGTAAACCAGGCCGATCTGCAGGGTAGTGGTTTCGTAATCGATGCCGTCGAATTCGCCGACGTCATTGTCTTCACCTTCGAGATCGATATCGGTAATGCTGCCGTAGCGCAGCTCGGATTGCCGAAGTATCGTAGCGCCTGGCCGAACTATCTGCGGGGTCGAACCCAGAACCAGCTGCCGACCACTAATGCGCCGAAGGCGGTGTAGAGTAATATGAATACCCAGTCAGGTGCGCGGTAGTAAAGCAACTCTCCCAGCCAGTGGGCAATGAATGAACCGCGGTATACCTGGTCACCGGCCAGCACGCGCAATTCCATCTCCCAGATGGTCAGGGGGCAGATAGCGCCGAGCCAGGATTGCAGCACGACGATCGCGATGGCAAACAGGTGCGTGACCCTGAACCAGAAATGATGCACCCAGTGCCAGGCGCGCCACTTGCCGATGAAAATCAGGGTCAGGCCAAACACCACGAAGCAGACAAACAGTACGTGGGTGACCAGAATCGCGTCGGCCACGATTAAGTAGAAAAGCCGCTCATCCACGGCAAGCGCGCCGTTTACAAAGCGTCGAAGGCATCGTGATAATGCATCGTGCCCGCCTTGCCGGCGAGCGCTCCGGGCTCCAGCTCGAGCGCCATGAACACATCATCAGGCACGTCGTAAACCGATGCGATGTCGAATTGCGATGCCGGTACGAACCCGAAACGCGGGTAATACTGCGGGTGTCCGAGCACGAAAACGGCCTGGCAGCCGAGCTGCCTGCAACGCTCCAGTCCGGCGCGCAGCAGCGCGCTCCCCACGCCCTCGCGTTGTCGCCCCGGGCTCACTGCCATTGGCCCCAGCCCCATGACGAACAAGTCCCGGTCTGCGAATAGTGTCGCCGGCGAGAACAGGATATGACCGATAATCTCGCCCGCGTCCTCGGCCACCAGCGAGATGCAGGGATCCGCCTGCAGGCGCAGCGCTTCGACCAGGTTGGCTTCGGCTGGCGTCTCGAATGCAGCCAGGTTAAGCGCATGTACGGCCTGATGGTCATTGCCGGATTCAGTACGAATCTTCATCGAGCCTGGCACGGCTAGGATGGCCGTTTGTAACCCTCACGATGCATGCAAATATCAATTTCCTTGTAGACCTGGCGCTCCACGGCGTCGAAGTCTTCCTTGATCAGCATCCTGGCCTCGTTGGTGCTGGATTTAGCGATATCGTCGTTACGTTCTTCCCTGGCGCGTTCGAGCGCCATGAGTTTCCTGTCGACCCGGCAGGTCTTCTTGGCTTTTTCGAGCCCGGTTTCGTCGGCGCTGCTGCCGTCCAGGCTAACCCATTTCGACTGGCAGCCCGAGGCCACCGACAGCGCTACCACGAGCAGTGATAAAGAGAAAACTTTCATCGATCTTAAAATAGTTAATCGAGCCGATATTTTAAACGCTTTACGGAAAAGAGGCCCCTTTTATCGTTACGTGGTCGCCACTTTCCGGGCCGCCGCCGGCAGGTATCCGGCAACGCCGTCATCAGCTTTTCATTCGCCTAGAGCTCGATGCCGGCCTGGTTGAGCAGGGTTACCATCAACCAGTAGCAGCCGATGGTAAGCAGAATCGACAGTCCCATACTCAGGTAAAAGTTATACCCCTGTTTCAGCATCAGTGGCAGCGCGATGAACAGGGCGAGCGAGGGCAGCACCAGCCAGAAAACGCTGGACGCGAGCGCGGCGACCTTGTCGCTGTCCCGAGTGTCGACATAAAGCCAGACCATCGCCAGTACCGATACCAGCGGCACCGAGGCCAGCAACGCGCCTATGAATGAACTGCGCTTGGAGATTTCAGCGATGGCAACGATCAATAACGCCGTTATTGCGATCTTGAAAACATAGTAAGCCATTTTTCCTTCTCCGCCCCCGGGTATTCAGGGGATTGCAACGAAGTGGCCGAGGTGCTCACGAATCTGATCGACGATCTTGTCGAGCTGTCGGTCATGGATGCCGGAATAGCCGCGTGTCAGCGGAATGACGGTATCGTCGTCGAGGATGACGACCAGGCGATAACTGTATTGCGAACCGGCGGATGCGCTCGTTTCGAGGGCTTCGCGCCTGACCCGGGCAACACGGCCCAGCGGCACTTCCCCGGATTTCCTGCGGAACAGGTTGTTCCAGTTCCAGCGAAACACGTCGTCGTCGGTGGAAAAGGTAAAACTGGCAAACTCGAGCATATAGTAAGCCCCTGCCAGCGGCAGCAATATGCCGATCCCGAGACCGGCAAGCTCACCGGTCCTGATGCTGCCATCGAGCAGGCTGGGGCCGAGTTCATATAATAGTGCGGGCGGCACCAGGACCAGTAACAGCGAAATCACGTAACTCTGGTATCGCACGCGGTAAGTTGTCTCGTTGTATTCGCTTGCCAGCATCGGATTGCACCCGGTTAACTGCGACTAGGATAAATCGCGAACGCAGCTAGCGCCAGTATACGGTCGAGTGCTTCAGAAACCATCCGCACTCGCGCTGTCCGAATGAAAGCTGGTCGCGCGAGCGCTGGCACGGGCCTGCATGTGTCTCATCCAGTCCCGCAATCGAGGAAAGGACGCCAGCATTGCCTCGCCTTCGCCGGTTTCGACGAAGTAGCGCAGCATCGGGTAGGCGTGGAGATCGGCCAGCGTAATTGCGTCACCGACCAGGAAGTCGTTGTCGCCGCGCCACAGGTCTATTTGTTGCAGTACGTTCTTTATGGTTGGTAGGGCCGAGGTGATCAACGCTTCATCCGCGCGACCGCCGCTGCCGGGTATCACGATACGTTGCACGTAGACATCCCACACCATGGGTCGGTAGGTATAGCTGTCGAGAACGCTGATGATCTGATTCATGCGCGCGCGCGGCGCCGGCTCGACCGGCTGCAGCGGCGTCCCCAGGAACATTTCATCGATATAGCGGCAAATGGCGCTGGTCTCGTACAGGCTGAACTCGCCGTAGACGAGGCAGGGGATGGTGCCGAACGGGTTGCGTTCGAGGTAGTCTGCAGGCGGGCCGGTATCGGCGAAGATATCGACCTCTTCCAGGTCGTAGTCGACCTTTTTTTCTTCCAGCGTTAGTCGCGCTATGCGGGTATAAACGCTGATATGCAGTCCGAGTAACTTGATTGAGGCCATGGCGTGATTCCCTGAGCCAGTCTTTGATGGTGGTTGCTTTCCTTACCCGATTATCCCGAATTGGGCCGGGGCTGCATAGTGCAGAATTTTAGCCCGGAAAGTCAGGCCTGCGGCGTCTGCTCCAGCCACAGGCGTGCCAGGGCCGATTCGTCATCGGGTTCCTGCGCGAAACAACGGAACTGGCGATGATCGATCTCGACCCAGGGTTGTGCGCTTCGCAGCCAGATGTGGGCCACCGGTTGCAGCCATCGGGTATCGTCCAGCGAACCCGCCTTGATGCTGATCGGCTTATCCTCAGGTTCCGAAGCGTGAAAGATACGGGTCCCGCAATCGGGGCAGAAAGCGCAACGCTTGATGGCGCCGTCTTCGCCTCGTGTATCCCAGGTCTTCAGACGCTCCTGCCCCTGCAGAAAGTTGACGTCGCCGCGCGATATGAGCAGCGACATGCCGAAAGCGCTGGCGGACTGCTTTTGACAGTCGCTGCAATGGCAGGCGTAGAGCATTTTCGGGATGCCGGTCAGTTCATAGCGGATAGCGTTGCATTGGCAACCGCCGGTTTTTCCAATAGCCGGGTGCATATCGTTCTCCCCGTTGACGTTTAAGCCGAGCCGTCCAGTAATTCGGCGGTATTGCATACCCTGCAAAACTCACCGTTGAGGCTGGCCAGGTTGATCCGATGAATCGTTTCACCGGAGTAGTGCTCGCCGTCGTAACCGTGGCGTTCGAAGGCCGCGGTGGCGTCGGCCACCAGGTTAACCTCGAAACCGAGGTCCGAGGCCATGCGAGTCGATGCCGAGACGCAGTGATCGGTGGTCAGGCCGACTATGACCAACGCCGAAATACCGGAATCTCGCAGGTATCGCTCGAGCCCGGTGCCGATAAACGCGCTGTTTACCGTCTTGGAAAACGTCTTTTCTTGCGGCAGGGGTTTAACCTCGTCCTTGAACGCGTTGCCTGGCAGTTCCGGGCGCAGTGTCGAGTCGGGCTCTACCGAGCAGTGGCGGATGTGAATAACCGGTTGCCGCCGTTGACGCCACGCCGCTAGCAGGCGCGCCATGTTGGCTTCCGCATCGGGATTGTTGCGCTCGCCCAGCGACGGGTCGGCCAAACCCTGCTGCACGTCGATCAGCAGCAGGGCGGTATTGTCGTCGCGGCTATTGTTCATCTTCGATTAGTCGTTTGCTCAGCACTACTACCGGGTCTTCACCGTAACCGATGCTGCGATAAAACGAGATCACCGCCGCGTTGGTGTTTCTGACCATCAGGTCAAGCTTGGGGCAGCCGAGCCGCCGCAGTTCGGTTTCCGCATGACGCACCATCCGTGCGGCGATGCCCAGACGTCGCTGCCCCTCGGCTACGGCCAGGTAGTATATCCAGCCGCGATGGCCATCGTAACCCGCCATGCAGGTCGCGACCAACGCGTCGGCGATGACGCCCACGAAAAAGAGTTGCGGCGAATCCGCGCATTTGCGCGCGATATCTCGGTGCGGATTATTCCACGGCACGACTAATCCGCACTGCTGCCATAGTTCGATCACCGCGGCTTCGTCGTCATCCCGGTAGGTTCGTATTGCCAGTTTTACCATCCCGATTTATGTCCTGGCTGTATCTGGCGCCGCGCCAATTGATTCCTGTGACTCGGTAATTATTCCCACTCCATTTCGGAAAACACTTGCTGTGCGTTGCGGCCGGCCAGCGTTTCGTGGTTTTGCAGATAGTGATAGCTCGACTGGTCTATGCTGCCGATTTCTGACATGTCACCACCGTCATCCATGAAATCGGCGACCGCCGAGCGCAGAAACCGCAGGTAACCGAGCGTGTCCTTGCGCGCATGGGCGAGCGTCGTCGCTCTGCCGTGCCCCGGCACCAGGTGTCGAGGCTCGAAAGTCGCCATGGCCTCGAAAACCTCGATCCAGCTTTTGCTGTTGGATTGCGAACCGACGCCGAGCATGCGTTCGACATAGACAATATCGCCGGTAAACATGACCTCTTGTTGCGGTAGCCAGACATAACTATCGCCGGGCGTATGGGCCTGCCCCGAATGGCGAATTTCTATGCGGGTTTCTCCGAGCGTGAGGTCGAGCCTCTGGTCGAAAGTTTCGGCGGCATAAACCGGTTCCGTGCCCTTGATACCTGCTTCACCCACCAGGCTTGTCAGCCTTATGAATTGATCCTGCAAGCGGGCTTGCTGGTCGGCAACGGCCGGGGCGCTGGCGATGATTCGCGCGCCCTGCCGTTTGAAATAATCGTTTCCGAGCCAGCGATGATCCTGCCCACCGGTATTGATTACCATGACTACCGGTAGCTCGGTAACTTGTTTGATGACCTGATGGATTTCCTGCGCACCGCGGTAACTGCCACCGGAATCGATCAGCAACACGCCCGCCGAGGTCACGACAAGACCGAAGGTCGCATTGTTGCCCAGGTTTGACGGGCTGCGATTGTTAAGCTCGCCAACGATGGCGTACACCTTGTCGGTGATGGGCTGCAACTCCAGGCCGGCGGCAGCCGCCTGGTGAGCGAAAGGCAGCAACAATAACGGGATTAGCTTGAAAACTCTCGGTAATTTCATGCGATTTGTCTCGTCAGCATTAATGCAGGCTGCCGCCAGTTGTACCAGCAGCGATGCCTTGCTGGCAAGAGGCGCAGCCATTCGGCGATAACGGGTTCCAGGTCAAACCGCGCCGATCGAAAATTTGGCGCGCTGCTAGCGGCATGCAGCGACCTACCGGATCACGCTGATCGCGGAGAATTCCGAATAGCCGTTGAGATTACACACGCCGGTAACATAAACCTTCAGGCGGATGTCGGATGTAATGCCCTCCAGCAGAATGGCAAACATCTGCTCGGAGCCGAGGGCCTGGTAATTCTGATAAAACCAGTTCTTCTCGCGACATCCGCTGGGATTGTCCGTGACCGGCAGCCGGACCTCGTAGTAATGGCGGTTGGTCGGTAGCAGTTCGGCGACCGGTACGATGTCGGTCCAGCCCGCGCCCGCACGGGCTTGCACCGAGAACAAAACGATGCCGATTGCGGCCAATATGGAATAATATTTTTTCATGCCGGGCGTTAGCCTTGCGTCAGTGAACCATGCCTGCCCTCGGTTTTATCGCATCTGACACGAGAGTTCCAGCGCTACCTGATGCCGCTGGCTACATGGTTGGGACGCTTGACGCGCGGCCGGCAAACAGCGTTTGGCTGCAAAATTACGGCCCCGCTCAATCCGGATTCTCAGCCTGCATGGCTTTGACCTGCCGCGCTCGCTCCGCGTTGATTCTATCGTTGCGGTTAATCCGCGCTACTCCCCACAGGATGGTTAGCAGGATTACCAGCGCCAGTGAGCCGTATAACACCAGCGCCGAGGATGCGGTGGCCCAGACCACCAGCAATCCCAGAAAAGCGATTGCGCCGAGGTATATGAAAATGCGGTCGTCCAGGTAGGCGATATTCCACTTGTGAACCTTGTTCAGGCCGTCGGTTTCGCCTGTCCGGGTCTTGGCGGCAGCTATTTGCGACTGCCCTATCCCTTGTTCTGCGTTCGACATGCTGAGTTACCTCCTCGAGGTTTTATAGCGTCTCCGGTTGCCTGGTATCTTCGGGCTGCACGTGAACGCCGTTGCGCCATTCTAGAGTATTTGAGCGCTATCGTAAAAAGACGACTGGTTAATCGATGCCTTCGATTTTAAGCTTGAAGCCTTCATGCGTCGCTTCGAAGCCAAGGGATTCATAGAATCTCAAAGCGTCGGGGCGCCGCTTGTCGGAGGTCAACTGCACGATGCTGCAGTTCGCCTCGGTGGCGCGTTCGATCGCCCATTCTATGAATTTGCGCCCCAGGCCCCTTCCCCGGCTACTGCTGGCAATTCTGACACCTTCGATCAGGCAGCGCCGGGAGCCGGTGTGCGTCAGGTAGGGAATAAAAGTGAGTTGCAGCATTCCAACCAGCTCGCCGTCACGCTCGACGATGATGAGCTCGTTGTTCGGGTCCTGGTCGATACTGTGAAACGCATCGAGGTAACGTTGGTTCAACGGCTTCGAAATATCCTCTCTCGTGGCCCCCAGCTCATCGTCGGCAAGCAGCCCTACCAGCCCCGGAATGTCCTTTTCGGTTGCCTGGCGAAACTCGAGATTCATGAACGGCTGGCGGCACGCGATCGCGATATCGAGCTTGCCGCTATGCGTGATTTCTTCCGCAGCTCAGGCATTACTTTCCCAGTAATCTAACGCCTCGGCCAGTCCAAAAAACGTATAGTCGTCTTTATAGTTTAGCTCTGCGAATTTCAGAAAATTCAGGATCACTTTACGTTGGGCCGAATCGAACTGTCCGAACCTCGCTGCCTGCCAGTCCCTGAGTCTTTCGTCGCTCGTCGGGACGAGCGCATAGACAGCGGTATCCGCGATCGAATCAGCTTCGTCCCAATGCCGCAGAAAAAACATCAGGTAGGTCGGCAGGAAATAACAAAATGCGCTGGCGGACATGAAATACAGGCAGGCGTCGGGCGGGCCGGGATAGCGATCGCGCAAGTCTTCAAGTGTTATCTCGTTCCATGCCAGATCGTGAAAGAACTCTTCGACATAGCCATATTCGTCGCCGCCACAGGATTGCCGCCCGGCCAGGGTGGCAGGTTTCGGTTCGACCGGAAATGCTCGATCCAGTTCGAGCAGCAATGCTTCTGCTGAATACTTCGTTCCCATGTGGCGGTTCATGACTTTGCGTCAATCCAGATGAACCGAATCGTCAGTCGTCGATTCGACAACTCGCGTTTATCAGGGTTGATGCAGGATGCCATTGTTGTAGTGCCGGGTTTCGCGCAGACCATTTTTGGAGGTTGTCAGCCAGGCTCCGTGTTTTAGTCCGTTGCGGTAGTTTCCGTTTTCGATGAGCTCGCCGGCGTCGTTCCAGGAGGTATACTCCCCGTGCAGTTTGCCGTTGCTGTTAGTTTGCATCTTTAATATTAAAACGCCGTTTTTTATCAGTTCGAGCGGCCCCGTGCGGAGTATGACATCAGGCGCCTTTTCCCATAGGCAGGTGTGCATGATTACACCGTCACCCAGGTCCGCGGACACGCGTTTTCCTTGGGTACAGGTGAATTCGCCTGCATCGAGGAGGTACGGGAAGCCGCTCGCAAGCAACAGGAGGATTAACGAGATTTTACGCACCGGAGCCTCGCAGATAACACGACCCGGGCGGCGCGACTTCGGGATTATCGGTTGGCTTCATTAAAAAACACCATGAATCGGTAGGCCTTCAGCGCATCGGCCTGAAAAGCCTGAAAATTAAGATTCTCCTCGATGTAGTCATTATAGTTCGGTAAGGCGCCGGTTTTATCCATATTCTGGAAACCCATGGACCAGTCCTCGAAGCTTCTGTCAGCGATATCGTCCGTGATGATTGTTATCAGGTCCTTGTGCCGGCTATCTTTTTTTGAGGCATTGTGCCAGTTTGCCCCCGAATAGTCATGTAACTAGTGGGGGTAATCATGCCGTCTCAACCGAGGCTTCCGGGATTTAGTTGCCAGACCGCATAGTTCAGAACCGAGGCAAAACTCACCCACGCCAGGTATGGAACCAGCAACCAGCCGGCCAACGCCCGCACTCGATAAAAGGCAATCAGGGTTGCCGCGATCAAGAGCCACAACAGCAGAATGTCGGCAAAAGCCAGCGCACCCAGATGCCAACCGAAGAATAACCAGCTCCATAGTGCATTTAACGCAAGCTGGACAATATAAAGCGTTAGCGCCCAACGCGCTTGGCGATACCCGTTAACACGCCAAACGAGCCATGCGGCAACTCCGATAGCAATATAGAGCACGCTCCATACGGGGCCGAAAACCCAGGCGGGCGGAGCCCATGCCGGCAGCACGAGCTGCGCATAGAACGAGCCGGCATTGACCGAGGTGGCGGCGGCAGTTGCCGCGGCGACAAACGTTATGGCGAGCCAGCCTGCAAGACCGAGAATCTGTTTCGATAGCGTGGAATTTTGCATCGACCTTTCCTCAGGCGAAAAGTTTACGAGCTCATGAGGTTGAGCTGGATTTCAGGTAGCGGACTATATCGATCGATTCATACATCCAGCTCACGTCACCGTTTTCGTCTTCTATGCGCAAGCATGGTACCTGGCTTTTACCGCCCCCGGCGATCAGGTCGGCATTGTTCTCGGGGTGAAACATAGTCTCCTTGAGCGGGATCCTGATACCCGACCACCAGAGGTAAAGACGAACTAATATGCAGTAAGGACAGGTACTGAAATAGTACAGCTGATGTCCCGGCAGGCCTCGATTACTGTCAACCAATGTACCGCTTACCAGTTTCGAAAGCGGGTAACGAAGTACCAGCACGCCTGTTCGAATGGGTGACGGGAAGTTGGCCGCACGGTAGACGCTTATGCTGCGGCGAGCCTGTCATTTTACTTTGTATCCCGCATGACAGGTCACGCAGGCAGAAGTGATATCCGAGAGCGCGATGTAAGCCGACAGTACTTCACCCTCCTGCGCAGTCAGCGCGAAACGACTGGCCGCTTTATGCATGGCGGTGCCCGCCTGGCGCATACCCTCGGGCATGAACCGGGCCATGTGACTGGCCCCGTGCGATTCGAGTGAGCTCATGCCAAGACGGTACTCGGCGATTTCGGCTGCTTTTTCCAGTTCACCCTTGCCCAGATAAATCAAAATCTCGTTTATAGCGGCCAGGTGATCGCGCATGTTGGATAGCATATGTTGCTGCATCATTTGGGGTAACTCCACGGCCATCCTCGAGTCGTTCGACGCTATTGAGTCAACGGGCAGACCGAAAACCAGTATTGCGGATAAAAGACGAGCGATACCGCTCGTTTTCCCGAATTTCGGTTGTCTCATATCGCCTCGCCTCGATTGACTTCATCGATTTGCCTATTCAGCGTCCAAAGGTCGTAAAGCAGCCCGAACAGGCACAGTCCCCCGGTTAATAACCAGATCAAACCTGTAATCCATTTCCCGAGATAGAAACGGTGAATGCCAAAAATACCCAGGAAAGTCAGTAGAACCCAGCTGACGGTGTAGTTCTTGTTACCGCTGGAATACCTGATGTCGGCCGCTCTATCCATGCCTGGTATCAAAAACAGGTCCACGATCCAGCCGATTAGAAAAATGCCGAGGGTAAAAAAGTAAATGGTGCCGGATATGGGGCGACCATAATAAAATCGGTGCGCGCCCATGAAACCAAAAATCCACAGGATGTAACCGATTATCTTGCTATGAGTGTCATCTGGAGGAGGCATGCCTAGTCTCGATATATGTTGTTCTGCTCTGGCGCGACCCGCAACGCCGGGCACATGTCAGTCGCGCTTTGATAAAGTTGATACTGCACGTGATACCAGGATTCTACTTCGTTTACATGGCCCAGATATAGCCGACTGCCATGACCAGAGACAGAATGGATATCGCCGTCGCATTTGTCGGTTTTGGGGCGCTTCCTTTTGAAAACAAAATGATTGCCAGGACTAACGACAAAACCGCCGCGCCAATTGCAAGCACAACCGCGACGGAACTGATAAATATCACCCCTTCGAAACCAATTGGCGGGAAGCCAAAATACGTCACGCTAAAAGCCAGAATTGCCGATATTATCGCTACTTTCGAAAGGAATCTTGAGAGCCTATACATTTGTTAAGTGTTTCTGGCGAGACTATACCAGTGTCGCTCCCTCTGCTGTTCCCGGTGCGGCTATGCTATTGATGCGATCCAGTACGGCATCATCGAGGTGAATATCTACCGCTTTCGCATTTTCGTCCAGCCTTTCGATCATCTTTAGCTCCATTCTTCTGTATGCCTAACGCTGCGCAAACGAAAAACCCGGCGATCCGTCCGGTCCGCCCGCATGCGCCTGTCAGGCGTCAACCCGTGTTTCATTTGCTTCTTTGGCTTCATGTAAAATCATAAATCCGCCCCTGACTACGACCGCCGAAATAATAGCGCCGATCACCAAATCGGGATATCGGCTGCCCAGGGCCCACACCAGTAAGCCCGATATAATAACTCCAAGATTGGCAATGACGTCATTGGTCGAGAATATCAATGACGCGCGCATGTGCACACCTGCGTCACGATGTCGAGACAACAGGAAAAGGCAGTAGACGTTTGCGACGAGTGCAGCCCCACCAACAGCGACTATGAGTAAACTTTCCGGTTCACTTCCGAAAATCAGCCGTCGCGCTACCTCGACAAGTACACCGACGCCAAGAATTATCTGCAGCACGCCGCTTATACTCGCCGCCTTCGATTGACGCTCGATGCCTTTTCCCACGACATAAAGCGACAGCCCGTATACCCCGGCGTCCGCGAGCATGTCCAGCGAGTCGGCGATAAGCCCGGTGGACTCCGCCAGAAACCCTAATGTAATTTCGGTAAAGAACATAACGGCATTAACAACCAACAGGGTTATCAGTGTTTTTCGTTCGAGCTTTTCGGTTTGATCTGAGCCGCAGCCGCAATTAGACATAATGTTTTCTATAGTAATCTGTTCGGCGCATAACGTTCCGCGTCAGCTGCAAAATGAAACTCTAGTATCCGTTTTGGCCGACTGCATGCGTCTGACAGGTTGCGGGCCGGCATTATTCGTTAGCCTGACGGGGATTCTGCCGCGGTCGGCCGTAGAGATCCCTAAGCTCATCCTTTGCCTGTTCTAAACGATCGCGCTGCTCTTGTGACAGATGCCGACCTGCTCGATTGATGTAAAAAGTTAGCATGGACATTGCGGACCGAAAAGGCTCGGTTTTGCGGCGCTTGCTGGCGTCGGCCGAATTTTTAAGGGATAACGCAATTTCTCGAGGATCGCTTAATGCGAACACACCAGCCTGCAAATCGAGGGCATCACTCGTCTCGGTCACATGCTGCGACCAGTGATCTCGCCCTGCAGTCGGATTTTCAGTTTTCTTTTGACTTGCCATGTGCGCGTTGGCCATTCGCCAGCTTTCTTTCGGCCCTTGTTTTGATCGTCTCGTCGTTTCGGCTGATTTTCCGCCATTACTGTTCGGTAAATTCAATCTTGCCATCTGGCAACATGTACAGCACGAGGGCCTCCCCATCCGTAACCGTCGGGTAATGATCGGACCCCGGTTCGAATACACACCAGCCCCGAGCGTTACCGTCAAATCGCGCGCTCTCGGTGACGGGCATAACCATGCATATCTCACCCGTTGGATGGCGGTGATGTGGGCCAACTATATTTTCCAGATCAACCACGTCGACGCTTAATCCACCCGTTTCGTCGCTCGATTCAATAACGCGGCCAAAACGCCGCCCAGCCGAGCCCTGCGTACACATCCAGCCATCCGAGATCGCCTTGTGGCAGGCTGCCTCGATAGCGTTAAACGTCTCGCCGTCATGTGGAAATCGACGATTTAGCTTCTCGGCAAGCGCCGGGTCAACTGCCTGGCTCGATACAAAATCGGTTACAGGCTTAAGCAATTGTTGAAAGCTTTCGACATTCATTCACTAGGCTCCTCAAAATACGGTCGTTACAGCGTTATTACCTGATCGGGCATGTTCCCGGCCAGCCCCTCGTAAAGATTGGGGAAACATCCGATAGTTGCGCCTTCGACCAGCTTGCCATCGATTTCTCGCTCCCAGCAGCACTGGTCACATCCCATCAACATGATATCTTGCTCTTTTGCTACTTTTGCCAGCCGCTCTCCTATGGGATCTCCTTGAACCAGCACGTAATTGTTGTCTTCAAAAAAGAACATGCCTACGACTTCAGGGCCATGTGACTGTTCCTCGAGCTGAGGAAGAATCATTTTCCCGAGTTTGTACGAAACCGTGTGCCCCTGGCTGGAAAAAATGTATGCAACTTTCATTTATCTTATATCCCCTTTGATTATTGTCTGTTGTGCGAGACATCATTTTGCCCACGCCAAATCGAGCGCGCGACAAATAGATTAAATCGGCTGTATTCGCTTGTCGGCTGCTTAAAACTCGTATTCCTTAACAATGAATGCAGAAGATTTCGCGTGATCGATAAAATTCCCCTCATCTTCCAGCAGCGCGGCGCCTAATTTCTGACCTTCCGGTGAGCTCATTCCTGCTATCAGCTCTTCCTCCGATTCAAACCAGACCTCGGCGACGCCATCGTATTCCGGCAGCATATTTCTCGAGCTTCTTAATCCCTCGTTCAGGGGGGTATCTATCGTGTGAGATTGTACATACTTTTTTGCCCTCATGGCGCCAGCGTTTTCCATGAAGAACGGACCGTGCCTGTTCAGCCAGTAATCTTTGAAGTCTTCGCGCGTCATACTCGGGTGTCGTGTTATGCACATAACGAATTTGATCATCTATTTATACTCCTGTAACGGTGCTATATCTTGAGAAGACCGGGCCGATGTTTCGAGTCCTGCCCTAAAACTTGCCGTTGTCATTTTCCCATTCGCTGCGCGGAGGAATCGCTTCGGTCGTGTCCCAATGCTCGACAAGTTTGCCATCGGCAACTCGATAAAGATCGTAAAACGAGGAATGTATTCCGTTCAGGTAGCCCTCGCTCACCGAAAGCACAAAGCTCCCTTCGGCGAGAAGGCGATGCAGTTTGTCGTATTTAATCGTGATACCGCCGTTAGATGCGGGATCGGATAGCGCCGAATGCAGTGCCGACAACCCATCTCCGATACGCGGATTATGCTCGGTGAAACACTCGCCGTCGATGTAATTTCCCAGTTTATCGAATTCTCCATTCAACAGGACCTGTGCTGTGAACGAGCGCACGATATCCCGATTGTATTCGGTTCTGTCGAGGTCGGTAGCCTCGGTCGGCCCGTCGACCATGGAATGACCGGACGGGCTGGGCCCCAGTCTTCGTTGAATGTTGTCCCAGTGCTCAACCGCCAGGCCATCCTCGAAGCGGAAGACTTCGAAGCCGATGTTCGAGTTTGCGAAGTCGTACTCCGTGTGGGCGAATACGTAATCGCCATCCTCGAAGACGCGCACGATATTGACGCGAGGGGAGGTCTTCGACAATCGTTCGAACAGCGCGGCCAGGCCCTCGCTACCCTC
>JAASSH010000093.1 GCA_021767985.1 Gammaproteobacteria bacterium
ACTTATCTGCTGCGCGCCGCGATTGCGGCGTTACTTTTTACAGCGAGACGCTCACGTACTGTATGTACGCTCGCGCCTTCGCTGCAAAAAGTGCCTTGCACTCACGGCGCTCGCGACGGCCAGACTTTCCCGAAAAGTTGAGACTTATCTGCTGCGCGCCGCGATTGCGGCGTTACTTTTTACAGCGAGACGCTCACGTACTGTATGTACGCTCGCGCCTTCGCTGCAAAAAGTGCCTTGCACTCACGGCGTTCGCGACGGCCAGACTTTCCTGGTTAGTTGAGACCGTTTCTGCTGCGCGACTCGATAGCGGCGTTGGAATTTTGCGCGAGACGCTCGCGTACCGGCCTGCGACGGCCGGGCCTTCCCGGGCAGGAAAGCCCTGGTGACGGGATCGAGTGTCGCGGTCGACTGAAAACTTTTTATCGGCGTATCTGTTGCTATACTTTGTTGCTAATGAAATACATTAGTTTATTAGTCGTTCTTTCGGTTTTGCTGCTCGCTCCCTTGCAGGCGAATCAGCAGGGTATCGTCGTCCGTACCGCCGCCGTTTACGCCAGCCCGAGTCATGGGGCAGAGCGTGTCGGGGAGGTCACCGCCGGCACCACGGTTAGTATTTTTTCACGCCAGGGCGGCTGGAAGGAAGTATTCTCGGAAGAGCGCTCGATTATAGGCTGGGTGCGCAGCTACCAGGTGCGTGAAGGGAGCTCGGCCCCGGTTGTGGAATCGACAAACGAGTCGGATTCACGTGGGTTCCTCGCGGGCCTGGCCGCCTTTTCCCGCAAGGCGAGCAGTTTTTTCAAATCGGATGATAGTTCCGCCACCAGTTCGGGAACGGCAACCATCGGTGTCAGAGGCCTGAGCGAAAACGAAATCAAAGCGGCGCAGGCGGATTTTGTCGAGTTCGAAAAAATGAAGCGGTTTGCCAGCAATGGCAAGCGCGCCGGCAGTTTTGCCAGGCAGGGGGGGTTAAGTTCGACCAGGGTGCCCCATATCTCGGGTAAAAAACAGTAAATGAAAACTCTGCGCCAGGTAATACTGTTGGTAAGCCTCGTCCTGGGTCCGGCTGCTGCGACGCCCTCGTTTGCGCTAAGTCTCGATGACCTGAAACAGGCAACCGAAAAACTGAAGCAAAAAGCCAGCGAGGGCAAGGAGGCAATAGACAGGGCTCGCGGCAAGCTTACGACCGAGGAGGAAATCGAGGTCGGTGGAAACCTGATATCGGGATTACTGGGCGCGGCGCCTTTGGTTGACGATGCCGGCCTGCAGCAGTATGTCAACGATGTCGGTTACTGGGTTGCTTCCCAATCCAAGCGCAGCGACCTTCCGTGGAGCTTCGGCGTGATTGATTCCGAAGGAATCAATGCTTTTGCGGCCCCCGGCGGCTACGTCGTTATTACCCTTGGACTTTACAAGCTGCTCGAGAACGAGGCCCAGCTGGCCGGCGTGCTGGCACATGAAATCGCGCATGTGGTGCGTAAACATCATCTCAAGGCCCTGCAGAAAACCATGAAGCGCGAATTCTGGGCCGATCTCGGGGTCAAGGCGGCTGGTCATGAACACGATGCCGACGAACTTAAGAAGTTGATTAATTCGGGAGTGCAGCTTTATGCCTCCGGGCTGGATAGAAAGTACGAGTATGACGCCGATTTGCGCGGCGTGGTGCTCGCAGCCCGTGCCGGCTATGATCCGTACGCGCTGCTTGACGTATTAACCACGATAGACAGCATCAATCCTGAATCGTCGGAATTGACAGTGTTTATGAATACGCACCCGCCTACCGCTAAACGCCTCGACCAGCTTGGGCGCAAGATGGACGGCAGACTGGACGATTATGCTTCAGGGCGGCACAATGCTTCTCGCTTTCGTCGGGTCGGCGGCAATCCATAAGGATCGTTCAGCTCGGCAGTAATCCGGGGTATCATTCCAGAATGCAAGAAATTAGTGACAACGATCGCGCGATCATGCGCTGGTTGCAGCTTTGCCTGGTGCTGGTGTTTGCGATGGTTATCCTCGGCGGCGTGACGCGGCTGACCGATTCAGGGCTCTCCATGGTGACCTGGCATCCGACCGGCATGCTGCCGCCGATAACCACCGAGCAGTGGCGCGTCGAGTTCGAGCTTTACCAGCAATTCCCGGAGTTTCAAAAACTGAACCGGGAAATGTCGCTCGACGGTTTCAAGTCAATTTACTGGTTCGAGTATTCGCATCGCATGCTTGGACGTCTTATCGGCCTGGTGTTCCTGCTGCCGTTTCTCTACTTCCTGCTGCGCAAAATGATCAAGCCCGGCCTGACGCCCCGGCTGGTGGTTATGTTCTTGCTGGGCGGATTCCAGGGCCTGCTCGGTTGGTACATGGTCAAGAGCGGGCTGGTCAGTAATCCGCACGTCAGCCAGTATCGTCTGACCGCGCATTTGCTGAGCGCGATCCTGATTTACGGATTTATCCTGTGGACCATTTTCAATCTCGCCTTTCCCACAGAGTATCGGCGCCTGGCCGAATCGGAGATCGGCCGCTGGCGCAAGGCGTCGCTGGCGCTACTGTGCCTGGTACTGGTTACGATAGCCAGCGGCGGATTCGTCGCGGGGCTCGATGCGGGCATGATATTTAATACTTTTCCGCTGATGGGTGGCCAACTGATTCCGGAGGGCATCGGCGCGCTGACGCCGTGGTACCTGAATCCGTTTGAAAACCTGGTAACGGTGCAGTTCGATCACCGCTGGTTAGCTATTGTCACCGGGGTTCTGCTGCTGATCTGGTACCTCCGCGGACGGTCCCGGTTCGCCGAGCCGCACACGCAGCGCGGTTTTAAACTGGTAGGCATGATGATCATTCTGCAGCTCGTGCTCGGCATTGCGACCCTGTTGATGCAGGTGCCGGTGGTACTGGGCGCGCTGCACCAGGCGGGCGCCCTGCTGCTGTTCAGCGCACTGTTGTTCAATATACATACGCTCAGCCGCGTGTAGTTGCGCTGTCGGACGGTTATAATTCCCGGAATCAGGAAGTTACGGGGCTAAACGCCGATGAATTCAATCAGGATTGGCCACGGCTACGACGTGCATGCCTTCACCGAGGGTAACGGGTTCGTTTTGGGTGGTGTCGAGATTAACTGCGACAAGGCGGTGCTGGCGCACTCGGACGGCGATGTGCTGATTCATGCACTTTGCGATGCCTTGCTCGGGGCGCTCTGCCGAGGTGATATTGGACAGCTGTTTCCCGATAGCGATGCTGCTAACGAGGGCCGGGACAGCCGAGAATTTCTGCGCGCGGTAAAAGGCCTCGCCGATCAGGATGGGATGCGGCTGGGAAATGCCGATATTACCGTGATCCTGCAGGCGCCGAAGATCGGATCCCGATTGCAGGCAATGAAACAGGTCCTGGCACGAGAGCTCGATTGCCCGTTAGAGGCAATCAATATCAAGGCGACAACTACCGAGAAGCTTGGTTTCATTGGCCGTGAAGAGGGTATTGCCGTCGAGGCGGTAGTCGTAATGGAGTGTGTGGCGTGACGTTAGGCCCGTTAATGGTCGACGTTTCCGGTATGGTGCTGGACGATACCGATCGAAAACGTTTGCGGCATCCGCAGGTCGGCGGCGTGATTCTGTTCAGCCGCAACTACGAGAATCCCGAGCAACTGGCTCGGCTATGCCGCGAAATTCATGCGCTCAGGGATCCACGCCTGGTGGTTGCGGTCGATCAGGAAGGTGGTCGGGTGCAGCGTTTTCGCGACGGATTCGAGGCGATTCCCGCGATGGGCCATTTAGGCGATCTTTATGACGATGAGCCGCGCGAGGCCATTCGTCTTGCGGAAATCTTTGCCTGGGTGATGGCGTCGGAGCTGCTTTATTACGGCATCGATCTCAGTTTCTCGCCAGTGCTGGACATTGGCAATCCGATTAGTAGCGTCATCGGCGATCGCGCGTTTCATCGAGATCCCGAAACGGTATGTCACCTGGCCAACGCCTGGATTCGGGGCATGCGCCGCGCCGGGATGGAGGCGGTGGGCAAGCATTTTCCGGGGCATGGTTCGGTTGAAGGGGATTCGCATCACGTGATGCCCTTCGATCGGCGCAGTTTTGCGGAAATCGAAGCGCTCGATCTGATACCGTTTCGACGGGTTATCGCCACGCATCTGAGCGGTATCATGATGGCGCACGTGATTTACGATCGGGTCGACTCGAGTGCCGCCGGTTATTCGCGTTTCTGGATCGAATCGGTGCTGCGCGGGCAGCTCGAGTTCGAGGGTGTCGTCTTCAGCGACGATCTCAGTATGAGCGGCGCCGAGTCGGTCGGCGGTTATGCCGAGCGCGCCGCGCATGCACTCGATGCCGGTTGCGATATACTGCTGGTTTGTAACAACCCGGCCGGCGCCGACGAGGTGCTGGATACGCTGCAGGACTACAGTAACCCGACCTCGCAAATTCGGATGGTACGGCTGCATGGCGAGCCGCCAAAGCAGGATTTGTTCGAAACGCAGGAATGGCGAAAAGCCTGCGAGGAATTAAACGCTTTCAACCACCGGCTGGGCCTGGCGAGTAGTGGAGACCTTTTCGACTAATGACTGATCTGGATAAATGGATACCCGGAATGGGCGGTGAATGGGCCTGGGTGATCCAGGTGTTTCTCATCGTGTTGGCGACCGCCTTTGCGAGTTTCTTCATCAAGCGGCTGCTGGCGAAAATGCTGGTTCGATTCAATCGCACGCCCACGCGCTGGGACGACATTATCCTGGAGTCGATGAAACGACCTGTGAGCTGGATCGTATGGCTCGAGGGTCTGGATATTGCGATTGACGTGGTTTACGCCAGAACGCAGAACACGATTTTTTCCTACTCTGATCCGGTGCGGGATGTCGGTGTCCTGCTTTGCATTACCTGGTTCCTGTTAGGGCTGGTCAAGGGTGCGGAAAAGGAATTTACCCGCGATTCTGACCAGGTCGATCAGCACACCGCGGAAGCGATCGGCAAACTGGTGCGGCTCGCGGTCGTCATTACCGCCGCCCTGGTCATATTGCAGACACTTGGATTCAGTATATCCGGCGTGCTTGCGATGGGGGGCATCGGCGGCATTGCCGTTGGCTTCGCGGCCAAGGATTTGCTCGCCAACTTCTTCGGTGCGCTAATCGTCTATCTCGACCGTCCTTTCCTGGTGGGCGACTGGATCCGCTCGCCCGATCGCAGCATCGAGGGCACGGTGGAGAAAATCGGCTGGCGGGTGACGGTTATCCGGGATTTTCAGTCGCGCCCGATCTATGTGCCGAACGCCATTTTTACCAGCATCATCGTCGAGAATCCGTCGCGTATGGATAACCGGCGCATCTACGAAACCATTGGTTTGCGCTACTCCGATCTGACCAGCATGGAAAAAGTCGTCAATGAAGTGAAGGCGATGCTAAACAGCCACGACGAAATCGATGTGGATAAGACGATGATGGTCAATTTCAATGAATTCTCGGATTCATCGGTGGACTTCTTCATCTACTGCTTTACGAAAACCACCCAGTGGGTAAAATTCCACCAGATCAAGCAGGATGTGATGTTGCGTATCGCCGAAATCATCGAGGCGAATAATGCGGAAATCGCGTTCCCGACTTCGACGATTCACCTGGCCGACCCGATTTCCGTAGACAGCAGGTAGTATGCACGCAGAGCGCGCCCAGCAGGTACACCAGACAGCCGAATTATTGTTCGATGCCGATTCGGTGGAACAGGGTATTGCCGCGCTTGCGAGCAGGGTCGAAAACGACAACAGCGATGATTTTCCGCTGGTGCTGTGCGTGATGAACGGTGGGCTGTATCTGACCGGCCAGCTCCTGCGCCACTGGGACTTTCCGCTAACGCTGGATTACGTGCATGCGACACGTTACCGGCTGGCAACGCTCGGTAAGGACGTGCTGTGGAAGGCTTATCCGCAAAATGAAATCCGGGATCGTAACGTGATCATCATCGACGATATCTTCGATCAGGGCTATACCCTGGAGGAAGTGAAGTCTTATTGCCTCAAGCATGGCGCGCGTAAATGCAGCAGCGTGTTCCTGATTCGTAAGACCCACGAGCGCAAAAAGGCCGATATCCAGCCCGATTATGTCGGCCTCGAATGCGGCGATTGTTATGTCTACGGCGTCGGCATGGATTTGAACGGACACTTCCGTAATCTGTCCAGCATCTATGCGCTGCCAGAAAAGGTTGTTTAATGCTTGCGATTATTGGCGGCAGCGGCCTCTACTCACTGGGTGACGATTTTAAGCTGGAGCAGCAGGTGCCGCGCGCAACGCCCTACGGCGATACCTCGGCCGATATTTTGCAGGGGCGCTGGCAGGATATTGCGCTGTGCTTTCTTCCCCGTCACGGGCCCGGCCACAGGGTTCCGCCGCACCGCATCAACTACCGCGCCAATCTGTGGGCACTGCAGCAACACGGCGTCAGCCATGTCATCTCGGTTAACGCGGTGGGTGGCATCAGCCAGCAAATGTCACCCCTGACCCTCGCGGTGCCCGATCAGATCGTCGACTATAGCTCTGGTCGCGAACACACTTACTTCGAAGGCGACGATTCGGCGGTTACCCATATCGATTTCAGCTGGCCCTATAGCGCGCAGCTGCGCGGCATCATCACCGAAGTCGGTTTCCAGCTGGGCCAACCGCTGGTCGCTGCCGGTACCTATGGCGCCACTAACGGGCCGCGACTCGAAACCGCTGCCGAGATCCGGCGCATGAAAAACGACGGCTGCGATATCGTCGGCATGACCGGAATGCCGGAAGCAGCACTGGCGCGCGAACTGGAGCTCGAGTATGCCTGTCTCGCGCTGGTCGTTAACTGGGCCGCTGGCATCGAAGATCGCGAGCTAAGCATGCAGGAAATTCTCGCCAACGTGGAGCAGGGTATGCATAAAGTCAGGCAGGTTTTACTCGCCGCCGCAAGGCTGATCGGTCAATGAACTACTGTAGCCAGTGCGGTCAGCCGGTAACTCTGAAAATACCGGTCGACGATAACCGCGAACGATTTGTCTGCGATCATTGCGGCTACGTGCATTACCAGAATCCAAACAATGTCTGCGGCGCGATACTCACCCGTGGCGACGAGGTGCTGCTCTGCAAGCGCGCCATCGAACCGCGCTACGGGCGCTGGACTCTGCCCGCCGGTTTCATGGAAAATAACGAAACCGTGGCCGAAGCGGCGGCGCGTGAGGCGATGGAAGAAGCCAACGCGACCGCGGGACCACTGACGCTGTTCGGCATCTTTAGCATGCCTTATATCTCGCAGGTTTACCTGATGTTTCATGGCGAGCTTATCAGCGATATTTCCGCGGGCCAGGAGAGCCTCGAGGTCGGAATGTTTACCCAGGAGCAAATTCCCTGGGAAGAACTGGCTTTTCCGGTAGTA
>JAASSH010000432.1 GCA_021767985.1 Gammaproteobacteria bacterium
CGCATCGGCGAAGCCATCAACCTGGAGCATTACGACCAGGGCTGGCACGCGACCGCCACCATCGGCGCGATCGGCGTCGCGGCCGCGGTGGCGCGCCTGATGCGGCTCGATTACGAGCAAACTGCCAACGCGCTGGCGATCGCCACCAGCCGCGCGCTCGGATACAACGCCCAGTTCGGCTCGGAGGCCAAGCCGTTGCAGGTGGGCTTCGCCGTCGAAGGCGGTATCACGGCGGCTCACCTGGCGGCGACGGGTCTCACCGGTCAGGCGCATATGCTGGAACATCATAGCGGCATGGTAGCGCTGATGGGGCACCGCTTTTCGCATCGCATCGAAGCCGCCATGGAAAAGATCGGCGTTACACCGGCGATCGACGAGTACCAGATAGTTTTCAAGCCCTGGCCAAGCTGCGGCTACACCCACCGCATCATGACCGGCATGCTGCAGCTGCGGGCCGACGGCATCGACCCGGCCAAAATCGATCACATCGGGCTGCAGCTGCCCGACATGCACGCCGGCATCCTGCCCTTCGGGCTACCCGCGAACCAGAGCGAGGCGCTGTTCAGCCTGCCTTACTGCGCCGCGATGGTCCTGCTTCAAGGCGACCTGACGATAAACGATCTCGCCGCAGAATCCTGGCAGCGTGAAGACGTAAAACAGTTGATCCTGAAAACCACCGTAAACGGCTTCACACCCAGGCGGCCGGAGTTGAATTACGACCCCGAGCAACCTGATCGGATCGTTGTCAAAGCCGAGGGGGAAACGCGAGCGGTAAATATCCCCTACCCGCTGGGCGCCCCGCAAAAGCCGATGGCAGAAGCGCAGCATTTCAGCAAGTTCCGCCGCAACGCGAACCTCGAGGGAGAATCCGCAAAACGCACCTGGGGGAAATTAAAAAACTGGCCCGAGTCAGAAAACATTCACGCGCTATTTAGTGCGCATCCTGCGGACATTCATGCATAGGCCGCCGATGCGCTAATCCGGATCGGCAATATTAGTTTCCACGTTAACGCTAAATGACGTTGCCGAATTTCACCGTCTAACGGCTATGGAGGAAAGGTTCTCTGCTCATCGACAATCACCAGGTTGTCGGTGTAATACCCGCTAGCCTGGCATACGCCATTCATCCCGACGGATTGACCGATAGCGAGGTCTCCGTCGGGCACGATTTTACTGCCTTCGTTGGTGATCGTCACGGTCAGCATCTCGAGATTCTCGGCCAGCTCGACCTTCAGCATATCGTTGGTCTCACCGCAGACGCTATCTACATCCGGATCCAGAAGCAGGCTATCGGAACCATTGACATCCAGAACCGTGCCAGTTAACTGCCTGGCTCCCCGGTAATCCGTATCGACAATAACAAGCGCAGCTTTTAGCAATTGCTCGACACTCGTGAGTGCTTCCATCGTCCCGTCGACCTGAACGGGCCTCGAAGCCAGTATCGCCGAGAAATCCACTAGCTTGCCGGACTTCGAAACGATACGAGTTCCGTTAAAATCATCCCCACCCTGTTGCAGCATCACATCCAGCATAACATCGGTAATTACCGGATCGGCTGTTGCAACATTCATACTGAAAAAATTGGCGTCGACGCTGGTTGCAACTTCGCCCTCGACCCGCAAGAATTCACCCAGTTCCACGACCAGCCCATCGACTACCATGAGCGGATGGTACAGATCGTGAACGCCCTCATGGGTAACCACGACGATGTCGACGGGAAGGTCGTCGGGTACGGCGTCGCAATCGATCGGTGCCGCTTGCTGCCCCGGTTCCAGGTTGATATCCCATAGCTTGCATTCACCGGGCGGCGGATAGTGACCCTCGGGTACCTCGATATCGAAGTGTGGCTTTACCCAGTGCCTCGGCCATCCAACGACCATTACTTGCTTGCCGATGTTGTCATTGGAGAGCAGCTCGCTTAAAGGGCGCGGCGCGCCGCCCATGGAGCCCTCGTTATCGAAGAAGGCCGAATCCTCGCCCAGATGGACATCCACGCAACCCCTGGTATTCATATATTGAGTCGGGATGGCGTGGCAGAGCAGAAACTTCTGCTGTTCCGCGTCTATCTTTGCTATCGAACCATGCAAACGCACCAGCTTGCCGTCGAACCCGTGCTTAAGCACATCGATAAACACAACGGGTCTTACGTTGTAACCCTTGTTGTTACCAACGATATGAATCGAGTTGCCCGCATCGATATCGAGCTGCAGCGTCACGATTTCACCGGCAACTACATGAAAACAGTCGCGCGCCAAGAGGTCGAGCTTTCCGTTGCCGGGCAGATGGGGATGATAGGTTTCGTTATCGGTCGAATCCTCCGGGGTATCGTCGGCCAGGACCAGCTCGAGATCGCTCAGGATCAGCCTTATCTTGCAATAGCGTCCGGACGGAACGTTATCCTTGAAACTGAATGGAATGGATTCGTTGCGCAGCCTCAGCAGGTCGAAAGTCTTCGTGGGCCCCGAATACAGCTCGATTTTATCGCCACTTTCCGAATCCAGTAATGCAATCGATTCTATCGACGCATTGATCGAGGAAAACAAGGATGGATCGGCAGGTTTATCGGTTAACAGGATACCGACAGTGCCTTTGCCCTCGATGGCATCGCTCGAACCACCGCTGCTACCGCCGCTACCACCGCAGGAGGCCAGGGCCGTAATCAGTCCGATGCCAAGCACAAGGAGTGCTATTCGTTGGATGAATGGGATCATTTATATCTTTCCTCACTTTGGTGCAGCCGATATTACCAAGCACCAAACATCTTTAATATCCCCCAAACGTGGTAAATATTTCCCAAAAAAGCATTCCTTTAGGACCACCTTTCATCTTGCAGCGCATCAAATGCTTCCGTACCCAGTCGTTTCTTTCCGACTGTAATCGATTTGCCAGCGGCCATGCGTTAAATCGCTTATCAGAACCGATCTTTCATTGCCGCGAATTATGAACGTTCTTTTAGTCGGATGCGTATTGGTAGATTTTCGGGTTTGCGTTTTCCATACCGATTATTCCAGGCCAGATTTAATCCTCTCCAAGCAGCTTTTGAATAAAGGTTTTTCTGGGGTTCGGTCTTTCCTGCTTTCGCTTCTCGATGATGTCTTTCACCAGCTCCCTGGTGACGTAATCCAGCGGTTGTGGATTATCCGTGGCCCGCCG
>JAASSH010000094.1 GCA_021767985.1 Gammaproteobacteria bacterium
TATCGCAGCTGATACCCGTCTCAAATTAATTGAAGTCATTCCCGCGTAAGCGGAAATCCCGTATCGAAGTAGTGCTAAAAACTTCCCTGCTTGCGCGGAGATGACTGGCGCGATCAGCGCCGTCGGCGCCGGCGTGAGCTGCCGCGGGTTTTCACTTCATGCTGGCCACTGGCCTGGTCGGCGGCACCGTCGCTGACCGCGCCCAGTTCGCGCACGACGTCTTCGATGCTCGGTGCCGGGCCTGGCGCGGTCGTATCGAGCGCATGGCGCATGGCGGCGACGTGTTCGGCCGAGGTGCCGCAGCAGCCGCCGACGATACGCGCCCCGGCGTCGCGCGCCATGACGGCATAGCGCGCCATGATCTCGGGCGTGCCGTTGTAGTGAATTTCGCCGTCGATAAACTCCGGGATGCCGCAGTTCGCCTTGGCTACCAGGATCGGATCCTCGCCTTCCGACTTGCTGGCCTGCAGGTTCAGAATCGTTGCCACGACCTCGGAAGCACCGATGCCGCAGTTGGTGCCGCAGGCGTGCACGCCGAGGCGTTGATGCAAGCCCATCAGGTCGGCCGCGCCGACACCCATCATGGTGCGGCCGTTGGTATCGAAACTCATCGTGAACACGATCGGCAAGCTGGTTTGCTGCGCGCCCCGGACCGCCAGTTCGACCTCTTCCCGCGACGACATGGTTTCGATCCAGATGACGTCGGCGCCGCCCTGTTCCAGCGCCAGCGCCTGCTCCGCAAAAGCCGCCACCGCGGCATCCGGTTCGAGCGTGCCGAGTGGCGCCAGGATTTCACCGGTGGGGCCGATCGAACCCGCCACGATAATATCCCGCTCGCTGTTATCGACTACCTGGCGCAGTATTGCCGCCGCGGCGACGTTCAGTTCGGTGACGCGATCCTGCGCGTGGTGCAATTGCAGGCGGTAGCGGGTGCCGCCGAAACTATTGGTCAGAATCAGGTCGGAACCGGCATCGACGAAGGCCTGGTAGTGTGTGCCGACACGGTCGGGATAATCGGCGTTCCACAGCTCGGGCGCATCGCCGCTTTGCAGGCCCATGCCAAAGAAAGTGGTGCCGGTGGCGCCATCCGCCAGCAGGGTCGATTTTTCGCCGAGCAGTTTTTCAAAGGCATTCAATAGCGTCTTTCAACCGCGTAGTCAGCCAGGAACAGCAACGCCTGCTTGTGATCGCCATCGTTTATCCCGGCAATACTCTGTTTTGCCAGCGCGGCCTCCGAGTGCGCCTTGTCGATGGTGTACTGCAGCGCGCCGGTCTCGACGATTGCACGGTTGATCTCGTCGAAATTTTCAGCCTTGCCGGATTCGATGGCTGTGCGAATCAGGCTCCGCTGCGCGTCGCTGCCGGTTGCCATCGCGCGGATCAGGGGCAGCGTCGGCTTGCCTTCGGCGAGATCGTCACCGACATTCTTGCCGAGCGTGTCGCTGTCGGCGGAGTAGTCGAGCGCGTCGTCGATCAGCTGAAACGCGACCCCGAGATGCCGGCCGTAATCCCGCAGCGCGTTTTCGGTGGCGTCACCCGCTTCGCCCAGCAGCGCACCGATGCGCGCCGCGGCTTCGAACAGGCATGCCGTCTTGGCGTAAATCACTTCATCGTAGAGCGTTTCGCTGGTATCGGGATCGCGGATGTTGAGCAACTGCAGAACCTCGCCCTGGGCGATCGTATTGGTGGTGTTGGCGAGCAGGTCCATGATTGCCATGGATTGCGCGCGCACCATCATCTGGAAAGCTCTAGAATAAAGATAATTGCCAACCAGCACCGCGGCCTCGTTTCCCCAGATGGTGCTCGCGGTTTGCTGACCGCGTCGCATGTCGGAGTCATCGACGACATCGTCGTGCAGCAGCGTTGCGGTATGGATGAACTCGACCACTGCGGCGAGCAGGGCATCGGATTCGCCCTGGTAGCGGCAGGCACGTGCGGCAAGTACTACCAGCATCGGGCGCAGGCGCTTGCCGCCACTGAGAATAATATGCTGGCTGAGCTGGTTGATCAGCACTACCTCGGAGGCGAGGTTGTCGGTGATCACCTGGTTCACCCGCAGCATATCGCTATCGGTCAGGCGCTTGAGGTCTTCCAGGTTAAAGGAACGGTTCGAGGTTACGGCTGCTTCGGACATAGTGCGGAGTATCGCAAAGACACTGGCCGCGATCTAGCGTTCGAGCCGTTTTTTTACTACAGGGACTGGTAGTACTTTATCAGGATTTCAGCCACTTCCGGTCGCGAAAATTCTTTCGGCGGCGCGATGCCCTCGCTCAGCATTTCGCGCACCCTGGTGCCCGACAGCAGCACGAAGTCTTCCTTGCTGTGATCCGGCGCCTCGTTCATCATCACCACGCGATTCAGCTTGTTCGACCAGGCGGTGTGGTCGGCGCGGAAGATTTCGATTTCGAGCGCGTCTTGCGGCACCTCTTCATCGAAGATGGTTTGCGCGTCGAAGGCGCCGTAGTAGTCGCCCACCCCGGCGTGATCGCGGCCGATGATGAAGTGGCTGGCGCCCATGTTCTGCCTGAAGTAGGCGTGCAGGACCGCTTCTCTCGGGCCGGCGTAGAGCATGTCGAAACCATAGCCGGTGACGATCGCGCTGTTTTCCGGAAAGTAGAGTTTCACCATGGTGCGAATCGCGTCGTCGCGCACCTCGGCCGGGATGTCGCCGGGCTTCAGTTTACCCAGCAGCATGTGGATGACGAGCCCGTCGCAATTCAAGCGATCCATCGCCATGTGGCACAGTTCCTCGTGGGCCAGGTGCATCGGGTTACGGGTCTGGAAGGCGACCACGCGTTTCCAGCCGCGCTGTTCTATTTCGTTTCGGATCTGTACCGCGGTGCGAAAGGTGTCCGGGAAATCGGTTTCGAAATAGCTGAAGTTCAGCACCTGTATCGGGCCGCTGATGGCATAACGGCCGTGGCCGTTGAAAGCCGCGACGCCCGGGTGTTCGTTATCGAGCGTGCGATAAACTTTCTCCGTCATCAGCGCCATCTGCTCGTCGCTGACGGTTTCGATGCGATCGACCTGCTGGATTGCGATGACCGGGCTGCCGTCGACATTCGGATCGCGCAGCGCGATGCGCGCCGCGCCTTCGATCTCCGCTACCGACTCGACCAGGTTAAGAATCGGCACCGGGAAGAAGCGTCCGTCGGTCATGTGCATGTTGTCGGCGCAACCAAGCGCATCGGCCACGTTCATGTAACCCTGCAACGGGGTGAAGTAACCCCCGCCGAGCATCACCGCGTTGGCGGCCGCGGCCGAGCTGATTTCCACCGAGGGCAGCTGCGCGGCTTCTTCGATCAGCGTCTGGCGCTCGGCGTCGTCGTAAACGTATAGCGGGGTCAGGTGGTCTGCACCGATGGGATTGGTCATGTCGATTCCCTGGATTATTGATTGTTGTCAATGTATCCGTTGCACCCGCTATACGCAATCGAATCTCGTTGTGCCGATATAGAGAGCCTTTATTCCCCGCTACCACAACTTAATCTTGGGTCAGAGTAAAAATTATTTATCGATTGGGGATATTTTTGCTTTGTGTAAGATTTGATTAGCCATCGAGGTGGCAGCGTTCCAGCGCGGTGTTTAGCTGCTCGAGGCGTTGCAGGATTGCATCGATCCCGGGATTCGCCGGTTCGATGGCGATAATAACGATAACCGGGAGCCGGTAGCGGGCGGCCAGGCTCGCGGCCAGTGGTGGTGGCGCCGGGTCCAGGGTCAACAGGCAGTCGGCCGGCCGCGCGCGCAGCCAGTTCTCGATACGCTCCAGGTCCTTGAGCCCGCCCGGCGCGCCGTGGAAGTCCTGGATGGATTCGATTTCGAACCCGCCCAGGTCACTTGCGAAGTGACCCAGGAATGCGTGATCGGTTAGCAGCCTGGGTGCGTTTCCCTGCCAACGTTCGCGCATTCGTTCTCGCCAGGCCTTCACGGCTGCTGACAGTCGCCGCGCGTTTTCCAGGTAGCGCGCCTGGTTATCCGGGTCGAGCTCTGACAGTGTTGCCGCCAGGATCGAAATACTTTGCTGCAGCAGCGACGGCGAGTACCAGAAGTGTCCGTCTTCACTCTCGATGCCGAGCGCCGGCATCAGTTCCAGCTTTCGTGTTGCGGCTGGTAACGTTTGTGCGATCCGGATGAAACCCGATTCGAAATGCCGATCGATCCAGATCACCAGGTCGGCCTGCTGCAGTCGCCGCATGTGCGAGATTTTGAAGGCAAAGTGGTGGGCCGATGCCTGGTTCTCGATAACCACCTGCGGTTCCGCGATGCCTGCCATCAGCGCGCCTGTAATCTCCTGCAGCGGCGCTATCGACGTCACGACCCGCGGCGCGGCTGACGCTAATGCGGGTTGCAGAAAAAACAGCAACAGAAAGATTCGTTTCATTGATTTGCTTCAGGTTATGGCGATGGGTCTGTTAACGTTATAATATAACACTATGTCGCCCAAAACCCAGTCCCCAGGTATCGCTTTTCGTAAGCACGACCACCGCCGTTGCCAGCGCCAGCTGCTGTCGGAGGCCACGCAACTCTGTGCCGAACGCAATCTGCGGCTGACCTCGCGCCGCCGGCAGGTGCTCGAAATCCTGCTTGCCAGCCACCAGCCGATGGGCGCCTACGATATCCTGGCCGAGTTGAATCGGAGCTCCCGGAATGAACAAATCGCGCCCCCGATCGTCTACCGCGCGCTCGAATTTCTGCTGGGGGAAGGCCTGATTCATCGTATCGAAAGTCTTAACGCTTTTATTTCCTGCGCGCACCCCGGGCATCGCTGCGGCGCGCAGTTCCTGATTTGTCGCGACTGTGACCAGGTCGCCGAACTCGAGGTTAGTGATAATGACCTGCTGGCCGAAGCCGGTGATCTCGGATTCGCGGTCGACCACTCGGTAGTCGAGATCACGGGGGTTTGCGCGGAGTGCCAGAAGCATGTCGGATGATTTGCTGTTACGCGCCCGCGATGTCAGCTACGGGCTCGGTGGGCGCCAGATTCTGGATCGCGTCAGCTTTGAGCTCGGACCCTCGCAGATCACGACGATAATCGGTCCCAACGGCGCCGGCAAATCGACGCTGGCGAATATCGTCACCGGGCTAATCTCGAATTTCGAGGGTGAAATCGAGCGCCGGCCCGGGCTGCGCATCGGTTTCCTGCCGCAAAAAGTTTACGTCAATACGCTGATGCCGCTCACCGTGGAGCGCCTGCTGCGACTCACCCGCAAGCCGGGCGACAGCGAGATCGATCACGCGCTGGCGCAGACCGAGGTCGGTTACCTGAAACATCGCCAGGTACGGTCGCTGTCCGAAGGCGAACTCAAGCGGGTGCTGCTGGCGCGCACCACGCTCGGTAACCCCGACCTGATCGTGCTCGACGAACCGACCTCGGGTGTCGACGTCACCGGTGAAATCAGGATGTACGAACTGATCGGCGAGCTGCGCTCGCAACTGCAGTGCGCGGTACTGCTGGTGTCGCACGATCTGCACCTGGTGATGTCGCAAACCGACCAGGTACTGTGCCTGAATCAGCACCTGTGCTGCTCGGGTTTGCCCGAGTCCGTGAGTCGGCATCCCGAGTACCTGGCGCTGTTCGGACAAAAGGCGGCCGACTCGATCGCGATTTATACCCATCATCACGATCACGTGCATGACGTTTCCGGAGAACCCGCCGGGCATCGGCATGACTGAGTGGCTCGACGATTTCCTGCTGCGCAGCGTGCTGGCGGGTTTGATCATGGTCACCATTGCCGCGCCGATGGGTTGCCTGATGGTATGGCAGCGGCTGGCATTCCTGAGCGACACCCTGGGGCACGCCGCCGTGCTCGGCGTGGGTATCGGCCTGATGCTGCAAATGGTGCCGATTTTCGGCGTGCTCGCGGTAGCGCTGTTGATCGTTTTCTCGCTGAGCCGGGTCAGCAACTTCAACAGCGCGCTGTCGGAGACGACGCTGGCGATTATTTCTCATACCGGCCTTGCCGGCGGCATCATCGTGGTCGGCCTGCTGCCGTCGCAAGCGGTCAATCTCGAGTCGATCCTGTTCGGTGACCTGCTGGCGACCACGGCTGCGGACCTGTTGCATATGCTGGTTACCACGGTGGTGCTGCTGATCCTGCTCGTCCATCACTGGCGCGCCTTCGTCGCGCTATCGGTGAGCCGCGAGATCGCCCAGGCCGAGGGCGTCGAGGTGCGCAAGCTGCAGTTCCTGATGTATGCCATGATCGCGCTGTTGGTGGCGGTCATGATGCAGGTCATGGGCGTGCTGCTGATCGCCGCGATGCTGGTCATCCCGACCACCAGCGCGCGCCTGTTCAGTCGCGGTCCCGAGCAAATGGTTGCCCTCAGCGCGCTCTACGGGCTCGGCGCGCTCGCCGGCGGCATGACCAGCTCCTATCACTTCGACTGGCAGACCGGGCCCGCCATCGTCGTCAGCGCCAGCGTGCTGCTGCTTGCAACGCTCGCGCTGTCACGCATACTAAAAAGCCAGGCCCGATAACAAACCGTAATCCAGCATGAAAATCAGCGAAATCGAAGTTCACATACTGGGTGGACCCACGGAAGCCAGGCCGCACTGGGTCAGCCATTTCCCGGTGCCCGCGGCGAACGAATTGCTGGTGGTTTTGCGCACCGATAACGGTCTCTCGGGTTTCGGTCTCGGTAGCAGTAACGGACCGCTCGAGAAAACCGCGCGGCTGTTCGTCGAAGGACTGCAGGACATCATCGTCGGCAGCGACGCGCTGTCGCCGGAACGCCTTTACGAAAAACTGTTTTCCGTGACCTGGCAAAAAACTGCCGCTGAGAAAGGATGGAGCAAGTCCGAACTGGTGCTGGCCTCGGCGGCGGTTGATATCGCCATGTGGGACATACTCGGAAAACAGGCCGGCCTGCCGCTCTACCGGCTTTTCGGCGGCCACCGCGACGCCGTGCCCTGTTACGTCACTTGCGGCTACTACCGCGACGGCAAGGATCTCGACGAGCTGCGGGAAGAGATGCAAATGCTGAAATCCCAGGGGCATAAGGCCTTCAAGGCCAAGATCGGCGCGCTCGACCTGGCGCAGGATATGCAGCGCCTGCGGGTTATTCGCGACGTCATCGGTGACGACGCCGAGTTGATGATCGACGTTAACTGCGGCTGGGATCTGACCACCGCGCTGGCGGCAGTGAAACGCCTGCCCGAGGTTAATCCGCGCTGGCTGGAAGAGCCGGTGCACTGGTATGACGACCGGCGCCTGCTCAAATTGCTGGCGCAAAAAACCGATAGTCCGCTGTCCGCCGGCGAAAGCGAATTGAGCGCGCAGGGCTGCCGCGCCCTGCTCGAGGAGCAGGCGATACAGATTCTGCAGTTCGACTGCACGCGGATGGGCGGATTCA
>JAASSH010000433.1 GCA_021767985.1 Gammaproteobacteria bacterium
CGCGCAACCAGCCGCGGCAGCCAGCCAATCATTCGGTCCTGTCCTCGTCGACTAGCAGGTTGAGATCGTGCAGGAACTCATCGGTATCGAAGCGGCTGCCAATGTATTGCACGCGGGTTGTGCCCGCGCGATCGATGATCGACGTTAACAGGGTATGGTCGACTTCGCCGTTGGCTCGCAGCTTACGAAAGATGCCGTAATTGCGGGCGACTTCCTGGATTTGCTCCTCGCTCCCGGTCAGCAGGGACCAGCCGCGCAGATCGCAACCCATTGCTTCGGCATAACGTTGTAACACGTCGGGATTGTCTGTCGCCGGATCCATCGAGATGGTCACGAAATACACGTCGGCGCCGAAGCGATCACCAAGCTTGCGCTGTACCGAGACCAGGTTCGACGTCAGCATTGGGCAGACGTCCGCGCAGCGGGTGAAGGTGAAACTGACCGCGACCACTTTGCCTCGCGCATCGCGTAACGAAAATCGTTTGCCATCTTGTGCAATCAGATCGATATCAGGTGCCGGCCCAATTTCAGCCAGCCGCTCGACGGTATCGCTGATTTGATGCGCAAACGACAAGGGCGATAACGAAAGCATGCAGATCAAGATAAAGACGCCGTGAGTTTTTAACCGCATGGATTGCAAGCCTTAAGCCTTGAGTTCGCGTTTTAATTCGTTCAGGAAGCGCCAGTCGCTCGCCTTGGCAACCAGTGCCTCGGGCGTGGTCTTGATCAATCCGAGCTTGTGCATGCGCAATGAATAAAACCGGAGGGTATCTTCCGGATCGATGTCGCGCCAAAGCGTGTACGGAACCTCGCTAAACACTTGCAACGCGGTCTCGTATTCGGTCGGAAAGCCGTTTTCGACAACGGTACGGGCCGCGATTTCCGGCTCGAGCGCGCACAGATCGGTCGCCTTGAGAATCGCACGCATTGCGCGCTTGGCCGCCACCGGATTTTTTGCTATGAAATCGGTATTCCCTCCGATAGCGCAGCAGAAATAGTCTCTCCAGGGTTTGTCGGTACCCGTATCCAGGATGACATGGCCGATTTTGCTGTTGCGAAATACTTGTGCATCCGGCGGCCATAACATAACAGCATCGACCTTGCCTGCACTCAACTGGTCTCCCCATTCTTCATAGGGGACTTCGACCCATTCGATGTCGTTGTCCGGATCGAGTCCGATGTAAGCAAACAGCAACGACAGCCAGCCATGCTCTGCAGAACCCGCGGGCGTCGACAGGGCAAACTTTTTCCCCTTGAGATCGCGAATGGAGCGAATGCCCTCGTGGGCAAAAATTTCGGTGCAACCGGTATGCATTCCACTCAGGGCTACTACCGGGCCCCCATCGTCCACGGTCGAGATGAGGTCGGGAATCCAGGCGGTGGTTATATCAGTGTTCCCCGCGGCCAGCGTACGAGAATCGAGGGCGCCGAGATCCTCGATGTAGGGAACATAGTTAATCTCGGTGAAACCCTCGAGCTTGAGCATTTCGGTTGCCACATATTGCGGGCCGTAACACAGTACCGGAAAGACCGGGTCGAACAGGATGTTTAAGGTGGTTGTTTCTGGCGGTGGTTCGGCCAGGGAAATACCGGGTTTCAAACCGGCCACTCCTGCGGCGCTTAAAGTTGCTAAAAAACGTCGGCGACTCCAGTTATTAAACAATAAACTGTTCATATTTTCCTCCTATCGATTTGCCCCGATCACTTATGCTTTTAGTTCTCGTTTTAGTTCGTTCAGAAAGCGCCAGTCCGGGATCTCGTTGATCAGGGAATTTGGTGATTTTTTGATTATTCCCAGTTTATGCATGCGCAAGGCGTAGAAACGCAAGGTGTCTTCGGGATCGTATTCGCGCCACTGGGTGTAAGGGATTTCACGAAATACCTGTAGCGCGCGTGCGTAGTCGGTCGGGAACCCGTTGGCGATAACCGCTTTGGCGGCGAGTTCCGGCTGCTGCGCGCACATGTCGGTCGCTTTAAGCATGGCCCTGAGCGCGCGCTTGGTTGCGACCGGGTTATTGTTCACAAAGTCACGGTTGCCGGAGATAACGCAGCAAAAATAATCCTTCCATGGTCGGTCAGTAGTCGTGTTCAGTATCACGTGGCCAATGTTTTGCTCGCGATATAGCTGCGCGTCTGGTGGCCATACCATGATCGCGTCGACTTCGCCGGCGGTGAGTAATTCGCCCCATTCCTGGTAGGGATGAACCACCCACTCGATATCCTGTTCGGGATCCAGGCCGATGTAGGAAAACATGATCGAAAACCACATCTTTTCGGCGGAATCGTCTGCCGTGAACAGGGCAATTTTCTTGCCCCTGAGATCGCGAAAAGACTTGATCCCCTTATGCGCCAGAACTTCCGTGCAGCCGATATGCATGCCGCTGAGGCCCACGACCGGTGCCCCAGACTCCGCTACCGTAATCAAGTCGCCGACCCAGGATGCACTGATATCGGCATTTCCGGCGCCGACGACCTTGGCGTCGTTAATCGATGCATCGAGGAACGGTGAATAACTGATCTCGGTAAATCCCTCGGCACGCAACAGTTCGGTTGCAACGTACTGGGGGCCGTAACAAAGTATCGGAACGTCCGGGTCGTATACGATGTTGATCGACGTCGTTTCGGGCGGCGGTTCGGCCGCAGCTGCCCCTGGCCGCAGGCCGATGAGTCCGACAGCACCAGCAGCCGTCAAATTTCCCAGGAACTTACGACGACTCCAGGGCTTGGTCTTCGATAAATCCACAGCGAACTCCCGCGTTGGCTATATTTGTTGGTATTGAGGTACAGCTGGGAGAAAACGTGGGCAAAAGGCGAGGTGTGGAGATCAGCACGAATTGGCCTGATCCTTGTAATTTAGTCAGATGAACCTGCGACATCTGCTCCCCCTTACCCAGAAAGGTCGAGCAAGAATATACCTCAGTTATTCCAATGTCCAATGAGGTTAGTTAAGGCGCTGGTTGATATTTTCGTCGTAACGTGTTGAAAAAATTAGATAAAAGGGAAGTACCTATGGCACAAGGCCAGGGCCGCATACAGGGAAAAAGGGGCGGAGGGATTAATAATAATTTCTCCATCCCCTCTTCATGCCAGGCTGACGACAACGATGCCCAGCCTGGCCTCGGTTTCGACCCGCCGGTGTGCGTCGGCGAG
>JAASSH010000095.1 GCA_021767985.1 Gammaproteobacteria bacterium
CCCTCGGCTGCGCGCTGCCGGGCGCGATCGGCAGCAAGATCGCATTGCCCGATCGCATCGCCGTCGCGCTGGTCGGCGACGGCGGCTTCATGTTCACGCTCAACGAACTCGCCACCGCGGTCGAAGAAAAGCTCAGCATTCCGATCGTCATCTGGCACAACGACAGCTACGCGATGATCCGCGACGGCATGATCAAGCGCGACATTCCCGAAATCGGCGTCAACCCGCAGGCGCCCGATTTCGTCAAACTTGCCGAGGCTTTCGGCTGCCCGGGTGTCAGGGTCAGCAGCCTGCCGGGTTTACAGCAGGCAATGGCCAACGCCATGGAACATGCCGGCCCGAGCCTGATCGTCGTTGGTGAAAACGACACCTGGCTGAGCGCTTGAGCGCAAAGCGAAGGCCCGAACCTTGCTGAGCGATGGCCGGAGTAAATAATCGATCCGGATCAAACGTCGCCGCTGAAATGATAGCGGCTCGACCAGGTCTGGATCTCGCCGGGCGGCAGGTGAATTGGGGTAAAGGGTTCGGGGCAGGCGCGCTCGATCGAGAGTTGACGAAAAGAATTGTCATCAAATTTTGACACGCCCTGCCCCTCTGCATACTTCAATTTACTATGACTGCGCAGGATCACGACTAACTATTCCTAAATACTCGTATGCCTCGTCCAGTGCGATTGCCACCCCGGTAAGCGCGGGATAATCCGTATCGATCACATAGGTCGGAATTTCCTGCAGGTACCCGGTCAGCCTGCCGTGCCGCTCGAAACGATCGCGGAAACTCGAGGCGGTAAAAAAATCGATGAGCTTTGGCACGATTCCCCCGCCGATATAAATCCCGCCGCGGGCCCCCATCGTCAATGCAAGATTACCGGCGACGGTGCCGAGGATGCCGCAGAAAATCTCCAGCGCCTCGGTCGCAAAACTATCCTCGCCCTCGAGGGCGCGGCTCGATACCTCGCCTGGATGCAGCTTTATCGCCTCGCCACGCTCGAGTAGGCAAATGGTTGCATAAATCAGCGCGAGCCCGGAACCGGAAACCAGTAATTCGGCCGATACGTGTTCGTGGTTTTCGCGCAGGCGCTCTATAATCTGCTGTTCGCGGGCATTGACCGGGCCGTAGGACACGTGCCCGCCCTCGCCCTCGAGCGGAATCCAGTGCTTGCCGGCGTGCACCACAGCCGAGACGCCGAGGCCGGTTCCGGGGCCGATCACCGCCATCGGGAATCCGCTTAAAGCCTCGCCGCTGCCGACCTGGCGGCATTCGGATTCGGTAAAAACCGGTAACGCCAGCGCCAGCGCGGTGTAATCGTTCAATACCTTGAGGTGGCGCAACCCGAGCGCGGCGCGCGTATCTCGCACGCTGAAACTCCAGGTGTGATTGGTCATGTTCAACTGATCGCCGGTTACCGGCGACGCAACCGAAATCGCCGCCTGCCAGGGCTTGCCGAGACCGGCCAGCTCGAGGTAGGCGTCAATCGCATCGACGATGGTCGGGTAGTCGGTAACCGCGAGATTGCGCAGCTGTAGCGGCGTCTGGTCGCCGTCTGCCACCAGCGCGAAGCGGGCATTGGTACCGCCAATGTCAGCTACCAGGCTGTATTGTCTTACCTGCATGACAAAACGTCTCCCGTCGAGTAGCCGCGCATATTATTCATTTACCCGTTTGATGTAAACGCGACTGGTCGGCCCTGCCGCAGCGTCGAGCGGCACCGGCGCGGCTTTTCGAAAACGCCGGGTAACAGTTGTAGGCGCGGATACTGTATTATCATGGCCGTTCCCGGCCGGCGACAGTAACGATTCGTGCCCAGTAAAAATATCCCGCCACAGGCACCGAAAACCCGCGAAACGCTTCGTGCCGATTCCCTGTCGAAAACAATCGACGCCATCGGGCAGGCCGAGTTCTTACCCCGGTTGCTGGATTACCTGCGCATCGACGTGCCGTTTGTCGGGATCCTGCTGTTGCTACTGGACGAAAAAAATCGGCCGTTTCATATCTACGACACCATTCAAACGCCCTATCGCATCAACCTCGACATGTATCTCGACGGCGTGTACCAGCTCGACCCGTTCTACACGCATTTTTGCAAACATCGGCAAACCGGCGCTATGTTGATTCGCGACGTCGCGCCCGACCGTTTCAGCCAGACCGAGTATTACCGACGTTACTACAAGAACATCGAGCTGCAGGATGAAATGGCGATTTTCACCGACCTGCACGACGGGCGGTTCCTGTTTTTCTCGATCAGCCGACGCGCCAGCAAATTGCGCTTCCGGCGTAATGATTTGAAATCGATAACCCGGGATCTGCCGGTGCTGTCCGCGCTCTGCCGGCGGCATTTCGGGGAAGATTCCTACAACCAGGAAAGCCTGACGAGCAACGTCGGCGAGGAGCGCCTGCAGTACGCGCTGGAACGCTTCGGCGAAGCGCTGCTGACCCCGCGCGAACACGAGGTCGCGGTCTGTATCCTGAAGGGGCATTCGTCCAAGTCGCTGGCGCGTGAAATCGACATCAGCCCGGAAACCGTCAAGATTCACCGGCGCAACCTGTATCGCAAACTCGGCATATCCTCGCAAAGCGAGCTGTTCCTCAAGTTCCTGAATACGCTGGGTTAAACGATGGTTAACCCTTTTAGGTTATATACAACTTTTGAATGCGGGAATTAAGCTTGCCGGAAAATAACTAGCATACCCGGGGAGCAGAGGTGTCGGATCAGACGGCTAAAGCCGCAATCGACGTTCGTAATACCAGCAAAATTTATGGCCGCGACCGCGAGCACGGCGTCGTGGCGCTCGACCAGGTTTCGCTGACAATCGAGGATAACGAGTTTTTCACCCTGCTCGGTCCTTCCGGCTGTGGCAAAACCACCCTGTTGCGCCTGATTGCCGGCTTCGAGCAACCCACCCACGGCGAAATCCTGCTATTCGGAGAACACCTCGAGGGCTTACCGCCCTACAAGAGACCGGTCAACACGGTATTCCAGCATTACGCGCTGTTCCCGCACATGACCGTCGCCGAAAACATCAGCTTCGGACTGGAAATGCTCGAAAAACCCGCGGCCGAGATAAAACCCGTCGTCGACGAAGTGCTTGGCCTGGTGCAGATGGAACAACTGGCCGATCGCAAGACCGACCAGCTATCCGGCGGCCAGCAGCAGCGCGTGGCACTGGCGCGAGCGCTGGCACCACGGCCCAAAGTGTTGCTGCTCGACGAACCGCTGTCGGCGCTCGACTTCAAACTGCGCAAGGAGATGCAGGTCGAACTCAAGCGGCTGCAGAACGAAACCGGTATCACGTTTATTTTCGTAACCCATGACCAGGAAGAAGCGTTGGCGATGTCCGACCGGGTCGCGGTCATGCGCGATGGCCTGATACTGCAGGTCGGCAATCCCAGCGAAATCTACGATCGACCGGCAAAACGTTTCGTTGCCGACTTTATCGGTGACATCAATATTCTGCGCGGCAGCGTGGTATCGAGCCAGGGCGATAAAGCAAGGGTCAGGCTCGATACCGGCTACGAGGGAGACGCCGGCCTGCCAACCGGCAGCGACGATCTCGGTGACGCGGTCAGCGTCGCGATTCGCCCGGAGCAACTGAGCTTCGTCGACGACGCGGTCGAGGCCGATCTAAGCGGTTCGATTCAGCACATTTCGTATTTCGGTTCGGGATTCGACTATGAAGTCCTGATACCTGGTGGCGAAACCGTAACCCTGCAATTGCAAAACCGCGGTGCCGGCCAGCACGACTACGCGATCGGCGACGAGGTACATATCGCGATCGGCGCCAACAGCATGCAGATCCTGTCGGATTGATCGATGGCTGAAGCAACCACCACCAGCAGTCAACTATCGAGCGCGGTTATCGCCGAGGAAAAACGATTACGCAGTACACGCTACGGGCTGCTTGCGCCGGGCATTCTGACCATTTTCATTATCGGCATCATGCCGTTGTCGATCGTGCTGGTTTACTCCTTCCTGAAACCGGGCGATTTCGGCGGCGTCACCTGGGAATTGTCCTTCAAGGCTTACGTGCAGCTGCTGTTCGAAGAAGACATATTCGACGAGACCCTGTCGTTTACCACCGACTACCTGGAAATTTTCTGGCGCTCGGTCGGCCTCGGGCTGGCGACCACGATTGCCTGCCTGCTGGTCGGTTTTCCGACGGCTTATTTCATCGCCACCCAGCCGCCGGCGCGGCGCAACGCATGGCTGTTCCTGATCACGATTCCGTTCTGGACCAACCTGCTAATCCGCACCTACGCTATGCTGTTGATCCTGCGCGACCAGGGCATGATCAACCTCAGCCTTATCAAGATCGGGGCGATCGATCGCGCCCTGCCGCTGCTGTATACCGATTTTGCGGTCAGTCTCGGGCTGGTTTACGCCTACCTGCCATTCATGGTACTGCCGATTTTCGCCAGCCTCGAAAAACTCGACTTCCGCCTGGTCGAGGCGGGCTACGACCTGTACGCGACTCGTTTCAAGGTCCTGAAACGCATCATCATCCCGCTCGCCAAACCGGGCATCGCGGCCGGCTGCATCCTGGTACTGATTCCGAGCCTCGGGGCTTACATCACCCCGGCACTGCTGGGCGGTGGTAAAAAACTCATGATAGGTAACCTGATCGAGTTGCAGTTCGGCCAGGCGCGCAACTGGCCGTTCGGATCGGCGATTGCGCTGGTGCTGATGGTGCTGGTCATGCTGTCTTTGCTGATATACCTGCGTTCCGGCGCGCGCAAGGGAGCCTCTGCACATGGCTGAGATAGCAACTGGCAAGATGGACAAGAGCATCGATCTCAAGTACCAGCCCGGTTTTTCTCAGATCGCGTGGCTCTGCATCGTCGTTTTGTACGCACCGATCGCGGTACTGGTGCTGTTCTCGTTCAACCAGAACCGGTCGGTTACGGTGTGGACCGAGTTCAGCTTCGACTGGTACATCAAGGCTGCGCAAAACGAGGGCATTCAGCACGCCGCCTGGGTCTCGCTCGAGGTCGCGTTTATCGCGATGGTGATATCGACCATCCTCGCAACCATGGCGGCACTGGTAACGACGCGCACGCCGCCCTACCGAGGGCTAAACGTTGCGGTTACGGTCATCAACCAGCCATTGATGGTGCCCGAGGTGGTGACCGCGGTGGCGACGCTGATTTTTTTCGCGATCATCAAGCAGGCCACCGGCGTTACCGGTATCGGTTACCTGATCGCGGCGCATACCGCGTTTTGCATTCCATTTGCCTACATGCCGATCCGCGCGCGTCTCGAAGACATGGATTTGAGCCTGGAACAGGCCGCCGCCGACCTGTACGCGCCGCCGTTCAAGGTGTTCCGCCGCGTCACCTTGCCGCTGATGATGCCGGGCATCATGGCGGGCGCGATGCTGGCGTTTATCGTTTCGCTGGACGACGTCATCATTACGTTGTTCGTCGCAGGTCCGGGCGAAACCACTCTGCCACTGTACATCCTGGGCCAGATCAGACGCGGGGTAACGCCCGAGATCAACGCGGTATCGACCCTGTTCCTCGGGATATCGGTGATACTGGTGACACTCATATTTTTATTTGGAACCGACAAAAACAAAGGGAAGCAATAACTCACGGCTGTGAGCAATACGAGCAATACGAGCAATACGAGCAATACAACAAAGCAACAACTAACTGAGGTTAACGCAATGAAACAGAAACTACTGACAACGATAATGGCCATGTGCCTGACTTTTGCCATGGGCAGCGTACGGGCCGCCGGCGAATTACATATCTACAACTGGGGTAACTACACCAACCCGGAAATGATCGAAAAGTTCGAGAAAATGCACGACGTCAAGGTAACCATCGATGGTTACGATTCGAACGAAACCATGCTGGCGAAAGTCGAACAGGGCGGATCGGGCTACGACATCGTCGTGCCGGGCGACTACATGATCGCGATCATGATCAAGAAAGGCCTGCTGGAAAGGGTCGAGCCGAACAAGATGTCGAACTTCAAGAACATCGATCCCAAGTGGGTAGACGTTTACTGGGACAAGGGCCGTAATTACAGTATTCCATACCAGTGGGGCACCACCAACTTTACCGTCGACAAGACCGTCTACAAGGGCGATATCAATACCCTGGCGCTGATGTTCGATCCGCCGGACGAACTCAAGGGCCGCATCAACATGCTGAAAGACATGAACGATGTCATCAACGCCGGCCTGCGCTACCTCGGCTACCCGCGCTGCAACTCCGACAAGGCTCAGCTGAAAGAGCTCAACACTATGTTGGTCAAGGCCAAGGCTAACTGGCGCACCATGGACTACTCGGTGATCGAAAAGCTGACCTCGAAGGATGTCGACCTGTCACAGAGCTGGAACGGCGCTGCCAAGCGTGCGCGCAAGGACCGTCCCGAGCTGGCTTACGCCTACCCGAAGGAAGGTTTCACCGGTTGGATGGATAACGTCGCGGTACTCAAGGGCGCGCCCAACCTCGAAAACGCGAAGCTGTTCATGAACTTCATGATGACACCCGAAGCCGCGGCGCTGACTTCCAATTTCGCCAACTACGCCAACGGCATCATGGGCAGTGAAGCGATGATGAACGCGGACCTGACCGCGGCGCCCGAAATCGTCATGCCGGCCGGCGCACCCGCGCCCGAGTTCGTGCCGCCATGCGCGCAAGAGGTAACCGATCTGTATTCCAAGATCTGGACCAACCTCAACAAGTAGGACTGCTCCTCGGTACTGGGTGGGGGCGTTATGCTCCCACCCCGTTTTCCGCGGGCAATTGAATCTTTTCCATGAACAAACCAGTAATCAAACCGCGCACGGCACTCGAGCTCGGCATCATGCGGGGCTTTCCGCCGCCGCCCGAGAAACGGCCGGACCTGACCAACTGGGACCTGGCGCCATTCAATCGATGGTCGTTTCTGAACATCCGCCAGCTGTTTCCGACGATGGACGTGGAAACGGATTACAACAACATCCAGCCGCTGCCGAGTGAATCGCAGGACCTGTCATCGATTACTTTTCGCGATCATGCCGGAAAAAAGAAATCCATAGCCGGGTTTCTCGACGACAGTTACACCGATGGATTCCTGGTGCTGCATCGCGGCCGCATCGTTAGCGAAAAATACTTCAACAACATGCAGCCGGACACGCCGCACCTGTCGCAGTCGTTAGCCAAGTCGCTTGTCGGCAGCCTGGCTGGCATCCTGCAGCAGCAGGGCCTGGTCGACCCGGCAGCGCCACTGGTGAACTACGTACCGGAACTGAAGCGCTGCGGCTACAAGGACGCGAAACTCGAGCACGCACTGAACATGACCAGCGGCGTCAGGTTTGTCGAGGATTACAACACGCCCGGCTCCGACATGACACGCA
>JAASSH010000434.1 GCA_021767985.1 Gammaproteobacteria bacterium
AAAAAAACGGCGCTATTCTAGCACTTTAATAGGAGGTGGGCTTTACCAGCCGGGAGGGAGTTTTTTCTCGATGGTGATGTGTTTGCCTTCGATTGAAATATAACCGCCGGTTTTCAGTTCCTTGAGAATTCGGTGCACCATTTCGCGGGTGGCACCGACGCGGCTGGCGATATCCTGCTGGGTCAGTTTTTCGGTGACCAGCTTTTCACCGACCTCTTCCGCATGCTTGTAGAGTACGCGCACTACCCGATTGTAGACATCCTCGAGCGCCAGGCTGCTGACTTCCTCGGTCAAATCCTGGATGCGGTGAATCAGCAGATCGATGATCTGCATGCTGACGGTCGGCTTGGTCAGCAACGTATCCATGAATACCTGTCGGGAAATGATCCCGAAAGTAGAATCCTCGGTCGTGATAATGCTGGCCTGGCGGGGAATTCCGCCGAGCGGCGCCAGCTCACCAAAGGCATCCTGCTCGCCCATGGTATTAATGATGATTTCCTTACCCTTGTCATTGTGCAGGAAAACGTCGACCTTGCCCTGCAGGATGACGTAAAAAGAGTCGGTTTCGTCGCCCTGGCTGACAATCACGGTGTTTTTCGGAAACTGGCGTATTACCGTCTGCGAGGCGATACTTTCGATATCTTCCTCGGACATCCCGCGAAACAGGGTAATTTCTTCAAGTGTTTCGGTTAAATTTGCCATGTTTATTGTTTAATCAATCGCGCACTTCAATAGACAATCATTACTAAAATTTCGTTATCAATCAAGGTAATTCGGACCAGATGTCATCGATCACCGAGTTACCGGTCATCGCCGCGGGTTGCGGTAATCCCATTAACTGCAAAATTGTAGGGGCAATTGCCGATAGATTCTCTCCCTGTGCCAGAGTTTTAACCTCGTCGTCGATGACCAGGCACGGAACCGGGTGGTTCGAGTGCTGGGTGTGCGGTTTGCCGCTTTGCGGGTCGATCATTTCGTCACAATTGCCGTGATCGGCAGTCAGGACAACCGCGTACTGACTCGCGATCGCGGCCTCGAGCACCCGCCCGACTTCGCGATCCAGCACTTCCACCGCCTCGATAATTGCTTTCCGTACCGCGGTGTGGCCAACCATATCGCCATTGGCGAAGTTGACCACGATAAACTCGTAATCGCCGGACTGCAACGCCGCAATGACCGCATCCGCAACCTCGGGCGCGCTCATTTCCGGCTGCAAGTCGTAGGTTGCGACCCGCGGAGAGTCTATCAACTTGCGATCCTCCCCCGAATACGGTGCTTCGCGGCCACCGTTGAAGAAAAAAGTCACATGGGCGTATTTCTCGGTTTCGGCGCAGTGCAGCTGGCGCATCCCGGCATCGCTGATGACGCTTCCAAGTGTCGTTTGCGGACGCACCGCCGCAAACGCGACCGGCGCGTCCAGCCTGGCGTCATAATGGGTCATGGTGGTGAGATTGATCGGGCGGTAATCCGGGCCTCGCTCGAACTCGTCGAAACCCTCCAGCGCAAACGCCGCGCAGATCTGGCGCGCGCGATCATTGCGAAAATTGAAAAATACCATTTCGTCGCCGGCCTGCGGCGGCTGCAAACAGGGCAAACGAGTCGGCAAAATGAATTCATCGTTACTACCCGCATCGTAGCTTTGCTGGATCGCCTGCGTCGCCGATTCGGCTTCGACACCGCTGGCACGCACGATATTGTCCCAGGCCAGCTGCACCCGATCCCAGCGCTGATCACGGTCCATCGCGTAGTAACGACCGGATATCGAGCCGATGTGCCCACCGCAGGTTTCCAACAGGGCTTCCAGCTCGGGCAGATAAGCCAGCGCCGCCTGCGGCGCGGTATCCCTGCCATCGGTAATCATGTGTACCTGCGGCACGACCTGGTGACGCTGGCAGAGCCGAATCAACGCGCCGAGGTGCTCGATATGACTGTGTACCCCGCCATCCGACACCAGCCCTATCAAATGCAGTGGCCTGCCGGCCTCGCGGGCGGCCTGCACCGCGTTCAGCAGCGCCGGGTTCTCGAAGAAGCTGCCGTCCTCGATTGCGTCATCGATGCGCACCAGGTCCTGCTTGACGATGGTGCCGCTGCCTATGGTCATATGTCCGACTTCGGAATTACCCATCTGCCCGGCAGGCAGGCCCACGCCACGCCCTGAAGCCTCGAGCGCGGTCATCGGATAGCTCGCGAAATAGCGGTCGAAGTTTGGAGTTGCTGCCTGCACGATAGCGTTATGCGTGGGATCGGGATTGAGCCCGAATCCGTCCAGGATGACAAGCAGGGCTGGACGACGCAGCGTCGCGGAATTATTCGTCATAGAGTACTTCGAAACAGCGGATCGATAGATGCGCCATGATAGCGCAAAAGCGAATCAGGGTTAACATCGGGCTGCTCGCAGCCTGGATTATTTTGTCGCTAGACCTTGATATCGATGATGGTGCCGAGCGCCTGGTTGGCGGCCTCGAGCGATTTGGCGTTGGCGCGCACGGCGAGCACAATTTCCTGCTGTTCGACCAGTGCGCGGTCGCGCGACCCCGGTGCAAATGAACCGCTGCCCTCGCCACGGGCCACCTCGGCGACGTTTTGATCGAGGCGCGTCAATTGCTCGCGGATCCCCTCGACCGCGCTGCGGCTGGCTTCGGGAATCGCGTAGGGCGATTTGACTGGACTGGTTACGTTCATCTGCGTTAGTTGGATTGAGACACTATAAGCTTAGCCGGACCAGGGGGTTTTGCCGGTATGGGGCGCTGGTTACGGACCAGCGGCCGATTTTGCGCGACGAACGGCGCTCAATAAAGCGAAACCTGCTCCGCTTCCGGCTCCTGCTGCGGTACCCGGGAAGACCTTTCGGCAAGCAAATCGGCCATATTGGCCGGCATCACGTACATCAGCCGGGTTTTGTAGTTTTGCCAGTCACCGGTGAGTTCGATTTCGATGCCTTCACGCCGCCAGCGATAGCGGCGATCGGATATGAAACGCCCGCGTCGTACCTCGGCGGCACCGTACTTGAGCGTCAGGTCACGCAATAACTGCTTGCGCTGTAAACCCTCGAACTCGTACTCGGCAAAGGCAAAACGCTGGTCCTGCTTGACGAAACCCCGGTAAAACCGGCTCGAACCTTCAAACGCCGCAGAACTGTCGTACAGATC
>JAASSH010000096.1 GCA_021767985.1 Gammaproteobacteria bacterium
AAGGCCGCGGTCAAGAAGAAGGCTGCGGTGAAGAAGAAGGCCGCACCAAAGAAATCTGCTTCCAGGAAGGCGCCGAGAAAGAAAAAATAAGCCGCCCTCAGGATCCGGTCGGTTGTAGAGGGCGGTGACCAGCAAGTTCGTCCTCGCCAGACGGTAATTGTTGCGTTTGATCAGACGGCACTGTTGCGAGACGTGGCAACGGTTGCCGTGCTGATACCACGCTCGGTTTGTATGCTTCAGCCCTCGTTTACCGCGACCTCAGCGCATCAAGCCCTGATATCCTGGGTCGGACTGGCTTTAGCACCATAAATCCTGCCTCGCCTGACCAGCCATTTTTCGGTTTCGACAGCAAACAGTATCACCATCGGCAGGCTGAAACAGACAAGAAGTTCTTCCGGGGTCAGCGGGCTGGTGTGGAAGATCCGGTTGAGAGAGGGCAGGTAGACGACCATCAACTGCAGGCCAACCGTGAGCAATACGGCGCCGAGTATTGGCAGATTAGAAAATATATCCAGGGTAAACAGCGATTCTCTCTCCGAGCGTATCGCCATCGCGTGAACCAGTTGGCAAAGGGTCAATACAGTGAACACAACCGTTTGCCAGTTGTCGGAGCCGCCGTGGAGCGCCCATGCCTGGGCTCCCAGCGAAAGTGCGGCGATCAGCAATCCTACCCAGACGATATGTTGCCAGATACCGTTTGCAAATATGCTTTCGTCGGGATGCCTTGGTGGACGTTGCATGATGCCGCGTTCCTGGGGTTCGGCCGACATTGCCAGTCCGGGTAGCCCGTCGGTGACCAGGTTGATCCACAATATCTGAATCGGTATCAGCGGTAACGGTAAGCCAATAAACGGTGCCAGGAATATGGTCAATACTTCGCCGGAATTGCTGGTCATCGTGTACTTTATGAACTTGCGAATGTTGTCGAAGATGCGCCGACCCTCTCGCACAGCCCTGACGATGGTGGCAAAGTTATCGTCTTTCAGTACCATATCGCTCGATTCCCGGGCCACGTCGGTGCCCTTCAAGCCCATCGCGACGCCGATGTTGGACTGTTTCAACGCTGGCGCGTCGTTGACGCCGTCACCAGTCATCGCGACATACTCGTTGCATTGCTGCAGTGCCCTGACAATTTTTATTTTTTGCTCAGGCGAGACGCGCGCGTAGACGTGGATGTCCTGCACGCGATCGATAAATTCATCGAAATCGATCTGCTCAAGCTCTTCTCCGGTAAGTACGCCGTTGTCGGTACTGATTCCCAATTGGTTGGCAATGGCTAGCGCGGTACCCGGATGATCGCCGGTGATCATCACCGGCGTGATGCCGGCCGATCTACAATCCTGAATCGATTGAAACACCTCGTCACGCGGAGGATCGGCCAGACCCACCAGGCCAAGCAGAGTCAGGTCGTTCTCGATGGCGTCGGACGACAAATCAGCGGGCAGATCGTTGAATTGTCGCGCAGCAATCGCGAGCATGCGGTAGCCCTGTTGTGCCAACTGGTCCGATTTTTGAAGCAGCGCATCGATATCGATGTCCTGCGGGCCTGATGACATTAGCTGATCACGACATTTCGGCAGCAGGCTCTCGGGGGCGCCCTTGCAGTATGCGGTAACCATGCTCTCTGCCTGGTTCAAGGTTGTCATGATCCGCCGTTCGGCGTCGAAAGGCAGTTCTGCCAGCCGTGGAAAGCGATCTTCCAGCGCCGATTTTTCGAATCCCCCTTCCTTCGCTCCAAGGTAAAGCGCGACCTCGGTCGGATCGCCGACAAACTGTTCCTTCTCGTCCCGAGCAACATTGTTACACAGGGCCATGCCCTGACCGAGTAGTTGCCATAGTTCGCTGTTGGTTTCGGTTTCATTCAAACTCGCAACCTGTTGCGCATCTGCGGCCATCAGCGCCAGACGCATTTCGTTGCGGGTCAGGGTGCCGGTTTTATCCGAGCAGATGTAAGTGACCGAACCAAGGGTTTCGACTGCCGAGAGTCTGCGCATCAGCGCGTTGTGGCGGCTCATTTTCCGGGCGCCGATGGCGAGCGATATCGAAATCACGGCGGGTAGAGCTTCGGGGATGGCGGCAACGGCGAGACTGATCGCTGTCAACAGCATCAGGATAAGCGCTTCGCCGCGCCACAGGCCACTGACAAACACGATCGCAGCGACCGCAAAGATGACCAGCGCCAGCCGCTGCCCGAAACGGCTCAATCTGTTTTGTAGCGGCGTCATCACGGTTTCCGATTCCTGCAACAAGGTTGCAATCCTGCCGAGCTCGGTCGAGGAACCGGTGGCGACGGTTAACCCCATCGCATTACCGCGGGTGACGCTGGTGCCTTTAAAGACCATGTTGTAACGATCGCCCGGTGAAGTCTCTGCGGTAGCGATCGTTTCAATGTGTTTCGCGACCGGCAGTGATTCGCCGGTTAGTGCCGCCTCGTCGACCTCGACGTCCGTTGCCTCGAACAGTCGCAAATCGCCGGGTACTATATTTCCTGCCTCCAGGTAAACGATGTCGCCTGGCACCAGGCCCTGGGTATCTATCTGTTGCAGCTGACCGCCGCGGCGGACCTTTATTTCCGGTGCCGACAGTTTGCGTAACGCGTCGAGGGCGCGCTCGGCGCGATATTCCTGGACCGATCCAATCAGAGCATTCAGCAGCACGATAACCAGGATCACGATAGTATCGTGGATTTCTCCCATCGCCCCGGCAAGTATTGCGGCCAGCAACAGGATGACAATGAGGATGTTACGAAACTGGGCCAGAAATTTTCTCAGGAACGATGTTTTAGTGGCTCCCTCGATGAGATTTAATCCGTAGGCTCTGGATCTGTTAGCGGCTTCCTCGACGCTGAGGCCGCGTTGGGTATCGACTTTCAGTTCGGCAGCCAGTTCTTCGCAACCGCGAGTATGGGGTGCGCTCGGTGTGGCGATTCGTTCCATGCCGGGAATATTACCAAGCTCTGTGGTTAAAGCTATTGGGTGGTGGTTTTGTGGCGGATGTTGTAAGAGGATTTGGTTCCCGAACTCCCTGGCGAGGGTTCCTCCGGACAGTCTTTAGCCGACCTGTAGATTCGTTCACGGTGAATTTGTGGGCCTCGGCTTGAGTTCGTTCGAGAGGTGAAGTTCTGGGCTTGATTTCTAGTCTGAATCAGGGCGAGAGGATTTGGCTCGCACATCCATGTGCTCGGTCCTGAGGACGGCCTTTGGCCATCCTCAGGACTGGGCGCTGCGCGCCCACCGCCATTTTGCTCCTGGCAAAATGGTGAACCTCGGATTCGGTTCCATCTTCCCGCCCAATTCAAGCAAATAAAAAAGCCTCAAACTGGGCGTAAGAGGCTTTTTTATTTGCTTGAATTGGTCGGGGCGAGAGGATTTGAACCTCCGACCCCCTCGTCCCGAACGAGGTGCGCTACCAGACTGCGCCACGCCCCGACTGTGAAGAACCGCTATTCTAGGTTAATTGCCGGTGCGGCTCAATTAAAGGTTTTGGCGCGACGCTAATATCAGGATTTGCCGTAGTAAATGGCGTCGAAGGTTTTGGCGCTGAAGCCGTTCATACGTCGATCCCCGATCAGGATGACGGGCACCCCGCTGCCGCGCAGTTTCTTGTACTCCCTGGCGGCACTCTCGGACTTTTCGATATCGCGCTCGGTGAAAGGAATATTGTTCTTGCGAAAGTGCCGCGCCGCTTTCTTACAGTAGCCGCACCAACTGGTGGAATACATCACGACCGATTTGGATTTCTGGCGCTGGGTAACCAGGTTCGAATCGTAGACGAACGGCTCTACGCTAACCGAGCTGAAACTGCTGACGTTACCGGTGATTTTCCTGAGTTTGGCTTTATCAGGCGGGCTGTCGCCGTAATGAATCCTGCCGTTGTCATCGACCCACTTGTAGAGTTCGCCCTGCGTGGCCGGGCTGATCATCATCAAAACGAGCAACAGGCTCGTGACTGACAGTAACAGATTTTTCATCAGAGGATTTTGATTGCCTCCGATGAGGATAGCAGTGGTCTAGGTTTTGGCAGGCTGGGTCGAGCGGCTGACGGTGATGACACCTATTATGCAGATCAGCATGCCGCCAATGGAAACCAGCCCCAGGGTTTCGCCAAACAGGAAATGCGCTTCGACCACGACTAGCGGCGGTACCAGGTAAAACATGCTTGAAATACGGCCTGCCTCACCATTCCTGATGATGTACATCAGCAGCACGACGGCACCGATCGATAGTCCCAATACCTGCCAGGTCAGCGCCAGCGTGAAGGTCGGGGTCCAGTCTACCGTCCAGGATTCGCTCCATAACAATGCGAACCCGGCGGTCGCGAGCGAACCTGCGACATACTGCATCAGGGTGCCCGGTAACAGCTGCGAATGGTCGCAAAACTTCTTCTGGTAAAACACGCCCGTCGCCATCGAAAACAGGCTGATCAGGCACATCAGTAAATCGAGCGGATCCAGGCCGCCGGCGAGTCCCAGCGTGACGCCGTACTTACCGATGATCACGATGCTGACACCGATAAAGCCGATGACCAGGCCCGCCAGCTTGCGAGAATCCAGGTGTTCGCCGATGTAAAGCGTCGCCAGGGTCATCGTCAGTATCGGCTGCAGTCCGATAATAATCGCCACGATGCCGGAGGGAACGCCATTCTTGATTGGCCAGAACAGGTAACCGAGGTAGCCGCAGTGCATCAGCACCCCGGTGACCATATCATGGCGGAAGGACCAGATACGGCGTGGCAGCGCGGCTCCTGCCAGTAGCAGGATCGGCACCAGCGCCAGCGCCGTAATCGAAAACCGCAGGCACAGAAACACGAACGGATCCGCGTTCTGCATGCTGTACTTGGCCGCGATGAAGCCCGTGCTCCACAGCGTCACGAACACCAGCGGCGCCAAGCGCAGCAATAGTGCCTGGCTGGGCATGCCTGCTTAATCCCTTGCGGGATCCGTTCCGTGTCAGATCAGGACTTGATTTCGAGTAACTCGACTTCGAAGATCAGCGTTTCGAACGGTCCGATCTGCCCGCCGGCACCACGTTCGCCGTAGGCCAGGTTAAACGGGATGATGAAGCGATACTTGCTGCCGATGCTCATCAGCTGAACGCCCTCGGTCCAGCCGGGGATAACCTCGTTCAGCGTGAAGCTGGTAGGCGCGCCGCGTGAGTAGGAACTGTCGAACTCGGTGCCGTCGATCAGCGTGCCGCGATAATGCACGGTAACCTCGTCGGTTGCCTTGGGTTTGGCGCCGTCGGCCGCGGTGATCACCGAGTACTGCAAGCCTGACTCGGTTACCTGCACGCCTTCTTTTTCGGCATTGCTCTTGAGGTAGTCTTCGCCGCGCTTACGGTTGGCCGTCGACTGTTCCTGAAACTGCTTTTCCGCGTGCGCATTAAGCGCGTTACCAGCTTCTTCGATGGTCATCAGGGTATCCGAGTCTTTGTGCTGGGCTTTCATGCCAGCCAGTACCAGGTCGTAATCGACTTCGCCATACTGCTTGAGCACGCGTTCGCCGACGAGCATACCGAGCCCGTAGCTGAAGCGGTCTTCATCGGTGACCAGATTGACCTCCGTCGACGCGGATTCCTTCTTTTCGCAGGCCGCGAGCGTCAATATCATTGCGGATAGCAAGAGAGCTTTGAATTTCATTTATGTTTCCTTGGTTAAGGGTGGGTTTAATCCTGGACTATACGAGCGATCACGTTCATGAAATCGCCAATCTTGATCAGGGAAGGGAAGTGACGGCCCATGATGATACCGTCGCTCTTGGCGTGGTATTCGACAGGGTCCACGCCGGTTCGTTCGGTGCTGTAAACGCGGGCGATCAGATCGCCGGTTTGTACCGGGTCACCGAGACCGACGCAGGGTTCCAGCAGGCCATTGTGTTCGGAAAATACGTAGGCATTGTCCTGTTGCATGTCGAGCTTGACGCCAGGCCTGTCGGCGGCTATCGGCTGATCCTTAAGAATGCCGGCATGCACCAGGAAATTATGCACCCCGCGTTTGGCGATCTCGGCGGTTTCGCGAGTACTGGTGCCGCCGCCGCCGAGTTCGGTGGAGACGAATACCTTGCCCATCGCCTCGGCCTGGGTGTCGTACATGCCGCCTGCGTCGATTTCGATCAGGCTCAGGTAGTAGGGCGCCTCAAAGGCACGGGTTGCCGCCTCGCAGGCCGACTGCTGGGTCTCGTCTTCAAGCTCGTGGTAAGCCGCGAACGGCAGAAACTCGAGCGTCTTGCCGCCGGAATGGATATCGAGCACGTAGTCGCACATCGGCAGCAGCGAGCGGGTGATATAGTCGGCGATCAGCCGCGTTATGCTGCCGGTCGCATCGCCCGGGAAAATCCGGTTCATGTTGAGCTGGTCGATCGGCGAGACCCGGGTGGCCGCCTGGAAGGCCGGGTAGTTCATCATCGGAATGATGATGACGCGACCACGAATCTTGTCGACATCGATACTGTTAGCCAGGTGATGCAGCGCGATCGGGCCCTCGTATTCGTCACCGTGATTGGCGCCGGTCAGGATCGCGCCCGGACCGTCGCCGTTGCGGGCGTAGCTGATCGGCAGCATGATCGAGCCCCAGGCGGAGTCGTTGCGCGAGTGCGGTATCTGCAAGAAGCCGTGCTGCAGGCCGTCGCGTTCGAAATCGATGGTTGCTGAAATGGGATTGGCCATGTCTATTTCACCAGTAGTCGCTGTTCTACATTAGCCAGGCTTTCGTAACCCGAGTCGGTGATGACGACCGATTCGGTAATTTCCAGGCCGCCGTCGTCGAGCCACAATGCAGGCATGAAATGGAAGGTCATGTTTTCCTTGAGTTCGGTTTTATCGCCCCGGCGCAGGCTCATGGTGCGTTCGCCCCAGTCGGGCGGATAGGACAGGCCGATCGAGTACCCGGTACGATTCTCCTTGTGGAAGCCGTGTTTCTCGAGGGTGTCGAAAAAGGCGATCGCCACGTCTTCGCAGAGCTTGCCGGGACGCGCGTTTTCGAGCCCGGCATGCATCGCGTCGAGCACTGCCTGCTCTGCATCGAGATACTTTTGCGGTGGCGTCCCGAGCGAAATCGTGCGCGACAACGGGCAATGGTAGCGCCGGTGGCAGCCGGCGATTTCGAAGAAAGTAATGTCACCGGGTTTCAGTTTCGAATCGTCCCAGGTCAGGTGCGCCGCGGTCGCATCCATGCCGGTTGGCAGCAATGGCAGGATAGCGGGATAGTCGCCCCAGTGTTCGTCCTTGCCGACGATGCCGCTATGAAATATTTCTGCGGCCAGCTGGTTCTTGGCGAGCCCCGGCTCGATGATTTCAAAGATGCGGGCGTGCATGTTTTCGACGATGCGCGCGGCACTG
>JAASSH010000435.1 GCA_021767985.1 Gammaproteobacteria bacterium
CCTTGAGCGACTCGCTGTGCACGTCGTTGATGCGCTTCTGGAAACCCTCGACCTGCTCGCGAAACGGCTTCAACAGCGCCTCGATCGAATTCCTGTTGGTCTTGTCGAAAGAGCGGGTCTTGTCTTCGAGAATCCGGGTAGCGAGGTTTTCGAACTCGAGCTTGAGCTGCTTGCGGTTGGCCTCGAACTGCTCGATTTTCTGCGCCACCAGTGCGCGCTCCTTATCCAGCTCCATTTGCAACCCCTGGGCGTGTTTCTCGGATTCATGCACGGCATCGCGCAGCTCGAGTTCGGCCTGGCGTGCAACCTCGAGATTCAGTTTTAATTCACGATTGGTAACCTGGTACTGGCGCAGGCCATAAAGCAGGCCGATTAGCAGCAGGCCGACGAGGCCTGCAACGACCAGGATTAAGTCAGCGTTTTCGATCGCATCCATAGCGTCTGGTTTAGCGGTTAACCGTGGCAGTCTAACCGAGTTAGTGGCTCATCGCGAGAGCTTGTTTAGGCCGGGCATGGCGCGTCTAGCCCGACGGATTGAGCGGCATCAGTTCCGCTGGCGCCGCACCGCCGTTGGCATGACTTTGCTCCAGCTGCTGGCACAGTCGCAGCAACTCCGAGCCCTGCCAGCTTTCGCGCGACCGGCCATAAAGGCTGGTATTCAGAATTTCGACCTCGCGCCTGAACTCGGGGCCGAACTCGGCGCCAAGCTGGTGCAGGTTGTGAATCGCCCGCGGCGCCAGCAGCGCCCGGCCCCAGGCCAGCAACGCCTGCCGGGCGGCTGCGGCATCGGCCGCGGCGCAGGCCTGCTGCAACTCCCGGCGCGCCCGGCGTAGCGACGGGTGCTCATCGGGACGCGCTTCGGGCGGCGCCCGGCGGCGCGCGGCGAACCACCAGTAAAGCGCGCTCAAACCCCAACCGCAGGCCAGCAACAGGCTTAACCAGAGCCAGAAAGTATTGGCCTCGGCCGTCGGCGGCGCGGCGGCGGGTACAAGCCCGGGATCTGCCTCCGCCTCGTCCTGCGGCGGGATTATCGGCGCAACCGCGGCGGGCCTGACCACCAGTTCGCGCTCCGGGATGGTCGCAATCTCCACCTGCCCGGTTTCGAGATTCCACCATGGCAGGTTTATTTCCGGCACACGGTAACTGCCCTCGGCGCCCGGTATCAGCGCTACCTTTTGCTCGCGCTTGCCGCGTATGCCGTCGCTACCGCGGCTGTTTTCCAGACCCGGTTGATCGGGATACTGCTTGATGCCATCGATCGGCGGCAGCGGCAGCTCCGGCAACTGCGCGGCGGTCAGGCCATCGGCAATCATGGTCAGGCTGCGCGTGATCGGCTCGCCGGCGACAAGCCCGGTCAGGTCGCCCTTCCAGTTTTCGCGCAGCTCGAGTTTTTTCGCTGGCAGCCAGTAAGCTTGCTGAAAATCCGGAGGGATCGGCTCGACCTCGATGGTTACCTGCGGTGAACGCAGGCGACGAATCTCGCCCCCGGTGCGGAAGGGGTCGAAGCTGGATTGCGACGGCAGCCGCACCTCTGCCATCACCGGCGCAACCCGGAGACTCCCGCTTTGCTGCGGGAACAGCGCGAAGCGCTGCTCCAGCACCAGGTAAGACCTGTCGGCGATGCGGGTCTGGTACTGCCGCACGTCGCCCAGGGGCTCGATCACCGCATCGAGGTTTTCGACCACGATGTCGCCGAACTTGTAATTCGAGATATTGACCGCGCTCAGCAGGCGCAGGGTAACGATCACCTGGCTCTGCACGTAGGCTTCGGACGGGGCGGCCAGCATTTCCAGCACCAGCTTGTCCTGCGGTACCGAGGACAGGCTCGACGGTTTGACCGTAACCTGAAACGGCTTGCTGCGCTCCTGGTCGAAGCGAATCGCCGGGATCATGTACTCCCCGATCTGCTTCGGCATCAGCTGCAGGGTGTAACGGACGCTGCGCTGGTACTCGCCGTTGATGATGCTGATACTGCTGCTGCGACTATTGTTGAGAATCAGGAAGTGTTGCTGCAGGCTGGAAAAATCCGGCTCGGTATCCGGGCTCTGGTCCAGCGAAAACACCAGCTGAAAGGATTCGTTCACCTGCACCGGGTTACGATCGATGTTGACCTCGACCTCCGCCAGTGCGTGCGGCGCCCAGGTGCTGGTCAGCAGCAGCGTGAACCACAACCATATCGTCAGTTTCCGTTTCACCATGACTGGGCCTCCGTATCGACGCCACCGCGCTTGCGATACTGGTAGAGAAACTTGCGCCGCAGCAGTCCACCCGGATCGTCCGGAATCTTGCGCAGCCACTGCTCGGCCGCCTGCTCCGACATTTGCTGGTCAAGCCGGGTAAGCTGTTCGGCATCGCCCTGCGCCTGCCCATCGGTATCGGGCTGACGCGCCGCCTGCTGTTGTTCGGACTGTTCGCCCTGGTTCGCCTGCGCCTGCCGGGGCTCGTCCGCGGCCGGGTCCTGCATTTCCGAATCCTGCGCTCCATCCTGTCCAGACTGTTGCTGCGCCTGCTGCCGGTTACCCTGCTGTTGTTCGCCCTGCTGACCGTCGGCCTGGGACGGATCTCCCTGACGTTCGCCCTGTTGGGGTTCCTGCTGTTGCTCGCCCTGCTGATTTTGCTGCTGTTGCTGTTGCCGCTCGAGAAACTCCTCGATCTGCTGCTTGTTATACAGCGCGTCCTGGTGCCCGGGATCATCGCGCAACAGCGTTTCGTAGGCTTCCAGCGCCTCGTCAAGACGCCCGAGCCGGGCCAGCGCGTTGCCGCGATTATAAAGCGCGTCGGCGTCGTCGAACTGCTGCCAGGTCTCGAGCGCGGCGCCGTAATCGCCCGCCCGATACTGCGATGAGGCCTGCCACTCCGGCTTGTCGAACAGTTCGGCAGCGGCCTCATGTTCGCCCTGTTCGAACAGGCCGCTGGCGCGCTGAGTCGAATTTTGCCACAGCGACTGCCAGTCGATCGCATGCGCATCCGGGGGTATCACCACGAGCCATAACGGTAACAGCCAGATCATTCCGCGCCGAAACGCCAGCGCCGCAAACGGCAGCAGGACTAACAGCAACCCCGGGCCGAGTTCACGCCACAAATCGGTGGCGCCGTCGGCCAGGCGGGCCTCGCGTTCGTCGACGTCCGACTCCAGCAGGTAA
>JAASSH010000436.1 GCA_021767985.1 Gammaproteobacteria bacterium
AGGCGGTGATAGCCATTATGTACGATCCCGAGGTTGCCGAAATGGCGCATAACGCCGGCGTGGGTGGTGAACTCGAAGCTGCGCTCGGCGGCAAAATGGGATTTCCGGGAGTCGATCCCTATCGTTCCCGCTTCGAGGTCGAGGCGCTCGGCGACGGCCAGTTCGTATTTACCGGCGAGATGAACCACAACTCGCACGCGCAGCTCGGCAACATGGCGCTGCTTCGGGTAATCGATGACAAGGCCGACGTGCGCGTCATCGTCGGCAGTTCGCGCGCGCAATGCCTGGACCTGGCGATCATCCGGCACCTGGGTATCGAACCCACCGAGCAGAAAATCGTCGCTGTTAAAAGTACGGTGCATTTCCGCGCCGATTTCGACCCGATCGCGGCCGAGACGCTGGTTGTGCTGTCGCCCGGCGCGAATTATTGCAAGCTCACGGATATGAAATACAGGAACCTGAGGCGGGGTATCAGGCTCGAGCCGCTGGGACCGGCCCACAGGGCCTAGTACAGACCGAACTTTTCCAGGTTCGTGCGGAAGCGATCGCGTATGGATGCATCCTGCGATTCCGATCTCACGAACCCTCTTCCGGTGACATGCTTGTCGAGGGCCCTGATTTCCTCGGCGAGTTGCGCCGCGCCGTCCTCGTCGCCCAGCTCCATGAGGACGTCGATCAGGTAGAAACGGCACAGCGGCGATTCGGGCTCGACTTCGATTCCCCGGCGCAACGCGCTGGCTGCCTCGTCCAGGTTGCCGCTTAAGCGTTCGACGTTGCCCGCAATCATGTAGTACCAGTTGGGTAATACCGGACACAGCTTCTTCATCTGCTCGATATGATGGCGCGCCAGCTCGTGTTCGCCGATGAAGTTGCAGACATAGGCCATCAACGCCTGGGTTTCGGCATTTCCGGGTTCGAGGTCGATTGCCCTGCGGACGTCCTCGAGCCCCGCTTCCGCTTCGTGTTTCATCAGGTGAATCGAGGCCGCCTGGCTCCACACCTCGGAGAAGTCCGGGTTGAGCTGTTGTGCACGCTGGTTAGCCCGGGCGGCTTCCGCCATCGAGTCCTCGATTGAATCGCTCCAGCCGCTGTAGGCCTCCTGCCAGTAGGTCCAGGCCAGGCAGACCCAGGCATAGGCATAGTCGGCATCGAGATCGATCGCCTGGCGAGCCATCTGCCGCGCTTCGATAATGTTTTTCCGGATATAGGTGTCCTGCAGGTCGATCGCTGCCAGCACCAGTTCCCAGGCCTTGATGTTGGCGGTGCCGGAACGATTCAGGGCCATGTCGCCGTCATCGAACCGGATCTTCATCGCCAGCGCGATCTGTTGCGTGATTTCATCCTGCACCGCGAACAGGTCATCGAGATCGCGGTCGTAACGTTCGCTCCAGCAGATACTTTCGTCGTGGGAATCGATCAACTCGGCGTTGACCCGGATGCGATCGCCGCTCTTACGCACGCTGCCTTCGAGCAGGTATCGCGCATTTTGTTGTTCCGCGATCTGGGTGATCGCGGGCTTGTCGGTTTTATATTGCAGTGTCGAGTATCGCGAGATCGTGCGCAGGTGCGGAAACTTCGACAGCGTCGCGATGATATCGGTGGTGATGCCGTCGGCAAAATGTTCCTGCTCCGGGTCGCCGCTCATGTTTTCGAACGGCAACACCGCGATCGACGGTATCTCGTCTGTCGCGTCGACGAGATCGTCGAGCAAGCCTGCGCTTACCAACTGCTGAAAGGCCTTTTCGAAATCTTCTTCGTGCCGGGAGACAAGCGAGATTCGCCACAGTCGGCGCCACTCTTCCTCGTTGCGTGGATACGCCGGCATTTCCTGTTTCGCGATTTCCTGGTAGCGCCGCATTTCCCTGGCCGCTTCGTCCCTGAATCCCAGGCCGGCAAAGCACGCGGCGATGAGGGCGTGGATACTGGTCGGGGGGTGCGGGATCGAACGATAGGTTTTGATCGCCTTTTCGAACTGCCCCGCGCGCTGGTACACGCCGCCCGCCGACCAGCCCGCGCCGACGCTGTGCGGATCGAGCTGCAGGCACTTGTCGGCATAGGGGATGGCTTCCTCGCTGCGACCGGTTATGTTGAGCAGGTCGGCCTTGGCCACGTAACCTTCGGAGGCCGTCGGGTTCAGCTCGATGGCCTTGTCGATGTGAAATTCACTCTTTTCGTATTCCCCGTTGAAAAACAGGTACTCACCCAGGTAGGCATGCGCCAGCGAATTGTCCGGATCGATTTCCAGCGCGGCTTCGAGATGTTGCCGCGTCAGCCTTTCGGAATTGTCCCGGTCGTCGGACCAGCCTTCGAGCACCTCGACCCAGTGAATCATACCGAGGTTGGTGTGCGCGGTGGCGTTATCCGGATCGATTTCGAGACATTTGCCGATTTCGTGTCTCGCTTTGGCGAAGTCGTCGGCGGTGAATTTGCCGAAGTAGTAGAGGCCGCGCAGCAGGTAATCGTAACTCTGCAGGTTCTTGGCGGATTTGTGCACCGCCGATTGCTGCAGGGTATGGCCGATGCGGCCGCTGATGGTCGCGGCAATGGTCTGGCTCAACTCCTGTTCCAGTTCGAGAATGTCTTCCAGCTCGGCATCGTACTGTTTGCCCCAGACCTGGTTGCCGCTCGAGGATTCGATCAACTGCACCGAGATTCGAACCTTGTCGGCCGATTTGCGAACACTGCCCTCGACCAGGTACGCCGCTTTCAACTCCTGCGCTATTTCCTCGGAAGACTTGCCGCTGTTCTTGAAGGCGAAACTCGAGTTTTGCGATTTAACCATCAGGTCGTGGAAAAGGCCGAGCGATATAATGACACTGGCCGTAATCCCGTCGCTGAAATATTCCTGCCCGGGATCGCCGCTCATGTTTTCGAACGGCAGCACCGCGATCGAGGGCATGTCGTCTGTCGGCTCAGGCAGGTCATCGCAAAGGCCCGCTTTCAGTAACAGCTCGAACAGGGCGACGGCATCCTCGTCATATTGATACGGCATGGTGTCGTACCAGACGCTGCGCCATTCGCTTTCGTTCTTCGGAAGGCGCGGCATATGGTTGCGAGCTGATTCGAGGTATCGATCCATCTCGGCCCTGGCTTCGTCAATCTTATCGAGACCGGCCAGCGCGGCAGCGGTTTGCGCGTGAA
>JAASSH010000437.1 GCA_021767985.1 Gammaproteobacteria bacterium
ACTGCGCGCATCGATCTGGTGTTCGACACCCGCGGGCATCCACACCGCGCGTTGCGGTGGCACCAGGTAGGCTGCGTGCCGGGTAGTCACCGTCATGATGCCATCGCTGGCGTAAACCAGCTGCGCGCGCCGGTGACTGTGGAAGGCGAGAATGTCGCCGCGCGTCAGGTCGCGGCCGTGGGCCACCACCGGTTGCGGTAGCGATTCGAGGCGATCGAGATCCCCGCTGATGGGTTTAACCGTTTGGCGTGTTTGCGACATAATTTGGCTTTATTTAATGAGCACGCCGCCGAATTTTTCAGCACAATGACGTCCAGGTCAAGTCTAGGGATTTCGCCGATGCAACGTCACCAGGTCAATTTCCTGTACCTCAATCTGGGACATTTTTTCGATCACCTGTTCATGCTGATTTTCGCCTCGGTAGCGGCGCTGCGCCTGAACCAAGAATGGGGCATGAGCTATGGCGAACTGATTCCCTATGCAACGCCCGGGTTTATCGCCTTCGGCCTGGGCGCGATCCTGGCGGGCTGGATTGCCGACAAGTGGAGCCGGGCGGGCATGATCGTGATCTTTTTTATCGGTATCGGTTTGAGTTCGATCCTGGCCGGCCTGGCGAACAGTCCGCTACAGATAGCCGTCAGCCTGACCCTGATCGGCATCTTCGCCGCCATTTACCACCCGGTGGGGCTTGCCATGGTGGTGCACGGCCGCGTGCGTACCGGTATACCGCTCGCCATAAACGGAATCTTCGGCAACATGGGGGTAGCAAGCGCCGCGCTGCTGACGGGTTTCCTGATCGACAATGGCGGTTGGCGCAGCGCATTTTACGTGCCGGGCGTAGTGTCCGTTATACTGGGTATTTCCTACCTGGTATTTATCAGGCGCGAGGTATCCGCCGCCGAAGAACAGACATCTTCCGCCGCGAAAGCCGGTCAGGTCAGTTCTGCGGCCAGCTCGCGACACGTGTTGCTAAGAGTGTTTGCGGTCATCTTTTTTACCACCGCGGTCGGTGGCCTCATTTTCCAGAGCACCACCTTCGCTCTGCCCAAGATCTTCGCCGAGCGCCTGACCGATTTCGCCGGCACGGCCACCCGTGTCGGGTGGTATGCATTCCTCGTGTTTTCACTGGCGGCGCTGGCGCAGCTGGTCATCGGCTACCTGGTCGATCGGCATTCGATTCGACGCGTGTTTGCCACGGTGGCACTGCTGCAGGCGGTATTTTTCATCGTCATGACCCAACTCAGCGGGGTTGCGGCGCTGGTGGTCGCGATTGCGTTCATGTTCGCGGTGTTCGGCCAGATACCGATCAACGACGTGCTGGTCGGTCGCATGGCGCGCAGCGAATGGCGCAGCCGGGCCTACGCGCTGCGCTACGTGGTGACTTTTTCGGTAATGGCCTCGGCGGTACCGTTGATCGGCTGGGTACACGGCAACTGGGGATTCGAGCGCCTGTTCCAGATTCTGGCATTCGCGGCTGCGTCTATCTTCGTCGCGACGCTGTCGCTGCCGGCCGCGGAGTCGAGGCTGCACGCCGAAACCTGAGCGTTACTCGCTACCTCAGTCCTGCTACTATGCGCGACTATCTTTTCAACCAGAAATCTATCGCTTCCTGATAAGCGGACGGTGATCCAGTATGACAGCTGATATTCCAGCAAAAATGGCTGCGGTGCTGCTCACGGGTCACGGCGGCATCGATACCCTGAGCTATCGCGAAGACGTGGCGCTGCCGGTGACGGGACCCGACGAGGTATTGATCCGGGTAGCCGCCGCCGGCGTCAACAATACCGATATCAATACCCGCATCGGCTGGTACTCGAAAAAAGTCAGCGCCGCCACCGACTCGGGTGGTGCCGACGGCTTCGACGAGGTCGATGACGACGATGCGACCTGGTCGGGCGTGCCGATGACCTTTCCGAGGATCCAGGGCGCGGACTGCTGCGGCATTATCGTCGCGGTCGGAGAGCAGGTCGATAGCGCGCGCATCGGCGAACGGGTACTCGTGCGTAACATGCTGCGCAGCTACGTCGACTATCGACCCTTCGAATGCTGGACCTTCGGCTCTGAATGCGATGGCGCGTTCGCGCAATTCACCAAGGCGCCGTCGAGAGAGACCTATCGCGTCGATTGTGACTGGTCGGATGCGGAGCTGGCCTCGATTCCCTGTGCCTATTCGACCGCAGAGAACATGCAGCAACGCGCCGCCATCGGCGCCGAACGCGTGTTGATTACCGGGGCTTCCGGCGGGGTCGGCTCGGCCGCGGTGCAGCTGGCGCGGCGCCGGGGCGCCGAGGTCATCGCCGTCGCCAGCCAGGCCAAGGCGGAGGAGGTACAGGCCCTGGGGGCGCATCGGGTCATCGATCGCGGTGCCGACCTGGCAGCGGCTCTCGGTCGTGACAGCATCGACGCGGTGGTCGACCTGGTCGCCGGTGAGACCTGGCCCGGCTTGCTCGAAGTGCTCAGGCGCGGGGGACGTTATGCTACCGCGGGCGCGATCGCGGGACCGCTGGTCGAACTGGACGTGCGTACGCTCTACCTCAAGGACCTGACGCTGATCGGTTGTACCTTCCAGGAGGACATCGTGTTTGAGAACCTGGTCGGCTATATCGAACGTGGCGAAATCAGGCCCGTGGTTGCCCGCACCTATCCGTTAAAGGAAATTGCCCGGGCGCAGCAAGACTTCCTCGACAAGAACTTCACCGGAAAGCTGGTGCTGGTTCCGCCCGCCTGAACTATCGCAGTAAACCAAAAGGCTGTTTCGACCGTATAGGTACGAACTGGCGGCATTTAAGACCGCGATTTGATTACCGAATACGTCGAAAACATGAGCAATACCAGGGAAGTTCTTATTCTGGGCGCCTCTTACGGCTCCCTGCTGGCTAGTAAGCTGGCTCTTGCGGGCCACAACGTTCACCTGATCTGCCTGCCGGACGAGGCAAACGCAATCAATATCGATGGCATAGTCGTGCGTATCCCGGTGCGAGGTCTCGACGAGGCGGTGGTGATTGATTCCAAAGCCCTGAGTGCTCGCGTCAGCGCCGGCAATCCCCAGTCGGTGGATGTCGAACGCTTCGACCTGGTCGCGCTGGCAATGCAGGAACCGCAGTATCGTCACGACGAGATTCGCGCGCTGTTGCAGCGCAT
>JAASSH010000438.1 GCA_021767985.1 Gammaproteobacteria bacterium
AGGATAAAATCGGGACCGATCAGTTGCTCGACCATATCGAGAATTTCGGGGATCTGCGCGAACTCCAGCCACCCGGGATCGCCCTTCACCCCGTAGGTACCGTCGGTGTCGAGATGTGGTCCGAGAATGAAATCGGGTGAAAAATCGGAATTGCCCCGATTGTCTTCGAGTAGTTTCTGGTAGAACGCGTCGATACGTGCAAGAACCGATTGCGGAACCCGGTATGCCGATGGGATTACCAGCCCATCGCGGCGATAGGTTTCGATTTCCTGTTCAGTCAATGGCATCGCCAGAGCATATTATAAAGCCGTAAACGGGTACAGCGGGTCCGGGCAAATCGTGATATCTTTTTGGCGTCATGAATCACCAAGTCATCCAGATCATGAGCGAACCGATTGGCGTGGGCCAGGAGCGTGCCTGTTATCAGCATCCCGATGATGCCGGCAAGGTAATCAAGACTCAAAGAGGGGAAAGCTACAAGCAGACCTCGCGTGAACTCAGGTTGTACAAAACGCTGGACCGCCGCGACATGCGTAATTTCGAGCATATACCCCGATACTATGGCCTGGTCGAGACTAACCTGGGCCAGGGTTTCGTGGTCGACAAGATCACTGATTACGATGGCGAGGTCTCCAGGTCCCTGTGGTGGCATTTCGAGCGCGGATACCCGGTTTCCGAGTTTTTACCGTACCTGGAGGAACTCAGGCAGTACCTGCTCGATAACCTGGTCATATTTAGCGTCGATATGGGGCGTTTTAACGTTCTGTTTCAAAAGCTATCGCCGACCCAGGCACGCCTGGTCGTGATAGACGGGCTCGGCGATCACGTCGCGATTGACTGGCTCGACAGGTTCGGCTGGATTGCGCGCCGTAAAATCAATCGCCGCTGGCAGCGCTTTATCGGGCGCCTGCGCAAATACTCGGCCGATACGATGCGTGCCTACGGCGGCAACCCGAAAACGCTGGACGCAGCCTATCGCAAAACAGGATAAGTGAATGAGCAAACCCGCTAACGAAGTTAAAAGATTGTTACAGGCCCATCCCGATATCTCGCACCTGGACGTGCTGATTATTGACCTCTGTGGTAACGCCATTGGCAAGCGCCTGCCGGCGAGCGCGATGGAGTCGGTGTTTAAACAGGGTACCCCGGTCTGCGGTGCAATGCAGCTGGTAGACGTCATGGGTAACACCGACGACCCGATGGGTTACGGCTTTTCGGATGGCGATCCGGATGCCTTCGCGGTTCCTGTCGTCAATACCCTGAGCCCGGTGCCGTGGTTGCCGGGTAACAAGGCCCAGGTTTTATGCGAATTCGCCGGTTCCAAAGACGGTGAACCGCTGTGGTTCGAGCCGCGGCAGGTGTTGAAAAAGGTGATGGCAAAATTTTCGGATCTGGGTTTAAGCCCAAGGCTTGCGCTCGAGCTCGAGTTTTACCTGCTCGATCCGGTACGGGGCGACGACGGTGCGCCGATCCCGGCGGCGTCACCGCGAACCGGTATGTCTGAATCCAGTGGCAAGGTGCTATCGCTCGACAAGCTCGACGAGTTCGACGAGGTGCTCGGTGCAATCGAGAGCGCCTGCGCGCAGCAGAATATTCCGACCACGTCGATGATCAGCGAATACGGCGCGGGTCAGTTCGAAGTCAATCTGCAGCACCAGGACGATCCTTTACTGGCGGCGGATCATGCCGCGCTGTTGCGTCGTGCAATCCAGGGGGTTAGCCGCTCGCTCGGATACGATGCCAGCTTTATGTCCAAACCGTTTGTCGAGCAATCGGGTAACGGCATGCATTTACACCTGAGCCTGGTCGACAATAAGGGTAACAACGTATTTGACCCGGGTTATCGCGATGGTGAGCGGAACCTGGCGCAGGCCGTTGCCGGGTTGCAGGCAACCATGGCCGAAGCGATGGCGATATTTGCGCCTAATCTGAACGTTTATCGACGCTTCAAACCCGACGAATTCGTGCCGGTTACCACTGACTGGGGCGACAATAATCGTTCGGTTGCGTTTCGTGTTCCGCCCAGTGACGCGGCTAATCGACGCATCGAACACCGCGTGTCCGGTGCCGAGGCAAATCCCTACCTTGTTGTCGCCGCCGTGCTGGCGGGGGTGCATCATGGGCTCTCTGAAAAGCTTGATCCCGGCGAAAAACACTCCGGAAACGCCGGCGCTGCGGTCGATCCGGATTTACCGCTAACCATCTGGCAAGCCCTGGAGAGCATCAGGTCTGCGTCGGTATTATCGAACTATCTCGGTGCCGATTACCTGCAGATCTACGCCGATGTGAAACAGGCCGAATTCGATGCCTTCATGGCGGAGATTCATCCCCGCGAGTTTGAGTGGTATCTCTAGCTTTCGCTGGCTGACTGACAATCGAGACACAGGCTGGCGAAAGGTTGCGCCTGCAGCCGGGCGAACCCGATGGGCTCGGCGCACTGCAGGCAGAATCCGTATTCTCCGCTTGCGATACGTCGCAGGCTCAGCTCGATACGCTGCATCAACCGGGTAGCCTGCTGCCGGTTGGCAAGCGCCATTTGCTGTTGCTGGATAGCGTCGATGCGCGATACGCGGCCAACCGATTGCTGATCGAGGGTTACCGGTTGCGTGGCCTCGTCGCCGCTGGCCAGTTGTGCTTCCAGCTCGGCACGCCTGGCCAGCAGCAAATCCTTTAGTTCGCCCAACTGTTGCTGGTTGAGTTCAGCCGTGGACAAGGCTCAGGAAGTCTCGGTAAGCGTTTGCGGGGCGGAATCGATGCCGTAGTCGGTGCGTGTGACCCGGTGTTCGTGAGTGTGCCGGCGGATACTACGGTTCTTTTCTATCGACTCCGGCCTGGCGTAACCGCGACCATGATCGAGGTGCACGCAACTGCAGCGATAGCGCACCTGCCGGGGCTTGATACCCATATTCATCAGGCGTTCGCCAAATTCACGGTCCTGTCCGCCGTACTGCATGCGTTCGTCGAAACCGTTGGTGGCGAGGATGTGCTTTTTCCAGGTGGACGAACTGTGCCCGTTCCAGGTTGCGCGCGTTATCGTTAATGCATCGAGAATGGCACCCACCAGCGGGTGCGAATAAAGCTTTGCGATCTTCGGTGTGAAAGGGACGCCGTGGCGCAATAACCAGCCTGGCCGGGTGCA
>JAASSH010000439.1 GCA_021767985.1 Gammaproteobacteria bacterium
CTTCATCCTGCTGATACTGGCGCTATCGGTCAACGCGGCGGTCTACGGGCTGCGCGCCAGCGCCCGTCGACTCTCTTATGCCTGACGCGTCGCTATCAATGTCGCCTAAAACCGCCGCCTCGCTGTTACCCCTCGAGGTCGAATCGTTGTGCTACCGGGTAGAGCGGGACGACCTGCTCAAGGATATCAGCGTGACCGTGGAGAGCGCGGGCATCACCGGGATCCTGGGGCCCAACGGCGCCGGCAAAAGCCTGTTTTTGCGGCTGCTGCACGGCCTGCTGGAACCCGCGTCCGGAGAAATACGCTGGCATCACCAGCGACTCGACAAAACGATACGCCGGCGCCAGGCGCTGGTGTTTCAAAAACCGGTGCTGATGCGTCGCTCGGTGGCGGCGAATATCGATTTCGTGTTGAACTCCAGCACTCGATCCAGGCAGCGGCGTGACGAGGTACTGCAACAGGCGGGCCTGTACCGGCAGCGCAGTCAACCCGCGCGACTGCTGTCCGGCGGCGAACAGCAAAGGCTGGCGCTGGCGCGCGCGCTCGCGACCGAGCCCGAAGTGCTGCTGCTCGACGAGCCCTGCGCCAGCATCGATTCAGCCACCACCCTGCAGATCGAAACCCTGCTGCAGGAGACTTCCGCGCGCGGGGTAAAGATCATCCTCGTGACTCACGACATCGGCCAGGCGCGACGCCTGTCGGACGACGTCATCTTCATGCACGACGGCCGCCTGCTCGAGTATCAACCTGCCAGCACGTTTTTCGATTCCCCGTCGAGTCCGCAGGCAAGGGCTTATCTCGAGGGCAGGATCGTTATTTAACCAATCACAACCCAACTATTACGACAGGAGAAATTAGTGAGACTGCTGGTAAAAAATACACTGGTCGCCGCCACGCTTGGCATTCTCGGCAGCAGCCACGCCTGGTCGGCCGAAACCTCGATTATCGTCCAGTCCACGACGTCGACCGCTAACTCCGGTCTCTACGATCACCTGCTGCCGATGTTCACGCAGGAGACCGGCATCACCGTCAACGTGGTTGCGGTGGGTACCGGGCAGGCGTTGAAAAATGCCCGCAACTGCGACGGCGACGTGTTGCTGGTACACGCCAGGTCCGCGGAAGAAAGGTTCGTCGCCGAGGGTTATGGTGTCGAGCGCCATGACGTCATGTATAACGATTTCATCTTCGTCGGGCCGCCCGCCGATGCGGCCGGGATCGCCGGCGGCAAGTCCGCGCTCGACGCCCTGACCCGCATCTCCGGCAGCCAGTCGAGATTTGCCTCGCGCGGGGATAACTCGGGCACGCACAAAAAGGAGATGGCGTTATGGAAAGAAACCTCCATAGATCCGACCCTGAGCAGCGGCAAGTGGTATCTCGAAACCGGTTCGGGCATGGGCGCGACGCTCAACGCGGCGGTCGGCAGCGGCGCCTACACCATGACCGATCGCGCAACCTGGATCAGCTTCAGGAACAAGCAGGATTTCGAGATCCAGGTCGAGGGCGACGACGCGCTGTTCAATCAATACGGCATCATCATGGTCAACCCGGAAAAGTGCGGCCAGGTCAAGCGCGAGGCGGCACAGCGCTTTGTCGAATGGATTCTGTCCGACACGGGTCAGGCCGCGATCGCGGCCTACCAGTTAAACGGGCAACAGCTGTTTTTCCCCAACGCCAGATAGCGCCGGGTACGGAGAAATCGAGTATTACTAGTCCGCTGCGTTGAAATGCACCCGGAACTGATCGTCGATGCTGTATCCGGCCAGGTCCGCCGCGTGCTCGCGAAACGCGGCCGTCTGGCAAAACCGCAGCAGCGACTGCCAGGTTGGCTCGAACCATTCACGCCGGTCGACCAGAATGTCGTAGCGCTCGTCGATTACCGGTACATACCCGAGGCGATGCTGAGCTGCCAGCGAAGCGAGACCGAAGGTAGCGTCGGCACGGCCTTCGACGACTTCGATAACCGCGTCGGATTCGCTGCGCGTCGGCGGCGACCAGTTTATAGCGGCCGCATCGACCTGCTGCTGTCGCAGCAGCGCCTCGAGTACGATCTGACTGCCGGCCTCGGCCTGGCGCGGTACCATGGTCTTGCCGACCAGGTCGCTTAATCCCGAGTAATCCTGCACCGCTTCCGGCGGCACGATGATGCCGCGCGAACGCTTTGCCCATTCCACCAGCACGACACCGGCGCGGGCAAAACGCGACTCGACCTGCGCATTGTTCCAGCTGCCGCTCGCCGCATCGTAGAGATGCAGCCCGGCCGCGATGCCCTCGCGGTTAGCAAAACGCGACAGGCCGTCGAGGCTGCTGTCGAAATAACTGGCCAGGCCGCAACAGGAGGCGCGCAGCGCCCACTCCAGCAGCGGATCGTGGCTGCCGACGATAACCAGCGGTCGCGGCGCTGCGATCCGTTGCGCCGGGCCGGCAGGATGCGTTTCGTTCTGCGCCAGCCAGTCATCGATTGCGTCGCGCGGAAACAGCAGCTTGCCGGTGGCGCGGGTACAGGGCACCGCGCCCGAGGCCACCAGGTCGTAGACCTTGCGCTCCTTGATTCGCAACAGTTCGGCGAGTTCCCTGGTGGTCAGATATTCAGTCAACGGCGGTACGGCATTCGAGGATGTCGGGCCAATTTAGCACAGTCGCCGTAACCGCAAAAGCGAGCGGCAAAATACCGGGGCCGAAGCGAACACGGTTACCTGGTTAAAGCGTAGTTTGCGGTAATGGCTGCGTTAGCCGCGTTCCCGCGCGAATTATTTTCAGACGCTATCCGGCACCTTGAAGGTGATCACGAGCACGTCGCGGAAAGCCTCCGACTCCGGATCGAGCGGGGTAATCGGGGTAACGCCATGGTAGACGCGACGATCGTTGACCAGCACCATGTCGAAGGTCTCGCGCAGCATGAATTCGCCCACCAGGTTGTTGTCGAGATCGAAGATCGTGGTCGCGCCGCTATCGATGTTGACTCGTTTGATCATGACGACGATGACAAAATCGACGCCATCGCGATGCACGCCTTCGGGGGTCGGTTTGCCCAGCCGGCCGTCGCGCGCCTCGATGCGGAACTGGTGCAACTCGATATGCCACTGATGATTGGCGCTGAGCTGGCTGAACACCCGGCTGCCGAATTCGAGCAGCGCGGCC
>JAASSH010000440.1 GCA_021767985.1 Gammaproteobacteria bacterium
GATAGTAAACTGTGGTTATCCCTGCTGTTGACACTGGTTATCGGCAGCGCACTGACCGTGATTTTTGTGAAGCATCAAAGCCAGGTGCTGTTTGCCGAATTGCGCAGCATACAGAAGCAGCAAGACCAACAGGCCATCGAATGGGGCCGACTGCAGCTGCAGAATACGACCCTGGCCACTCACAGCAACGTCGAATCGAGGGCGCGCAAGGATTTAAAAATGCAGCTGCCGCAAAACGTCGAGCTGGTGCGTTTAAAATGAAGGGCGGGGCGGACATGGAGCGTGAAGTGCGTCAGGCGGTTTTCCTCGGCCCGCGTCATTATTTCGTGCTGCTGGTATTGATTGCGCTGCTGTCCGGCCTTATCGCGCGCGCGCTTTACCTGCAGATTGTCGAACAGGATTTTCTTGCCAGCCAGGGCGTACAGCGTCAGATTCGCACCATCGAAACGCCGGCCTATCGCGGCGCGATACTGGATCGTTCCGGTACCCCGCTGGCGATCAGCACCCCGGTTGATTCGGTCTGGGTTAACCCGCAGGAAATTCTCGGTAATCTCGCCGCGCTTAAACAGGTGACCACCAAGCTCGATCTCGATTATCGTGATACCGTCAGCATGCTGAAGCAGCGCGCCAATCGCGAGTTCGTGTACCTGAAGCGTCAGCTCGAGCCGGATTTTGCGCGCTCGGTAGCCACCGATATCGACGGCGTCTACCTGCAGCGCGAATACCACCGCTACTATCCTGCCGGCGAGGTGGTTTCGCACCTGTTAGGTTTCACCGATATCGACGATCAGGGCCAGGAAGGGCTCGAGCTGATCTACCAGGATTGGCTGCGCGCTCAGACGGGCCAGCGGCGAGTGATTCGTAACCGTCGCGGCGAGGTCATCGAAGAGCTGGCGCAGGTAAAGGCGGCCAGCTCTGGCAACGACGTGCATACCAGTATCGATATGCGATTGCAGTATATTGCCTACCGCAGCCTGGCGCGCGCGATCAAGTACCATGCCGCGAAGGCCGGCTCCGCGGTGTTGCTCGATGCGCGCAGCGGCGAGATCCTGGCAATCGTCAATCAACCGTCCTATAACCCGAACCGACGCACTTCGATGGCGCCCGGGCAGTTGCGCAATCGCGCGTTGACCGATGTCTTCGAACCGGGCTCGGCGATCAAGCCCTTTACTCTCGCGGCAGCGCTCGATCACGGTCGCTACCACCGCGGCAGCAGCATCGATACCTCGCCGGGTTACATGATGGTCAGCGGCCACGCAGTCAAGGATTTTCGTAATTACGGCGTGCTCGACCTGCCCGGTATTCTGCGTAAATCGAGCAACGTGGGCGCCTCGCGCATAGCGATGTCGCTCGAGCCGGAAGAATTATGGCAAAGCTTCAAGGATTACGGCTTTGGCGAAGCCTCTGGCGTCTCTTTCCCCGGGGAATCCTCGGGCTATTTTCGGCACTTCAGCCAGTGGCAGCCCCTTGATCATGCGACCATGGGCTTTGGCTACGGTATGTCGATGTCGATTACGCAACTGGCACGCGCCTATACGGTGATAGCCAATCAGGGACGTCTGCTGGAGCTGAGCCTGTTGCGCAAGGAGCCGGTAGCGGCCCGCGGCAACGAGATATCGCGCCATGTCATGAAAGCCGCTACCGCGCGGCAGCTGCTGGAGATGATGACCGAAGTGGTCGGACCCAAGGGTACCGCGCAGCTGGCCGCGGTTGCGGGCTACCGGGTGGCCGGTAAGACCGGCACCGCCAAGAAGAGCATCGCTGGCGGTTATCAGAAAGACGACTACGTCTCGGTGTTTGCCGGCATCGCGCCGGCCAGCAATCCGCGCCTGGTAATGGCGGTAATGATCGACGAGCCAACCCAGAACGGTTACTACGGCGGTGTGGTTGCGGCGCCGGTATTCCAGGAAGTCATATCGAATGCGTTGCGTATTCTCGACATCCCGCCCGACGATCTGCCGACCCTGGTGCACAACAAGGGCAAGGGGGGATGATGGCAAACGTTAAAATTCCCGGCATGTCTTTGCCGCAATTACTGGCCGGATTTGCGCTGCATGATCCGGTACCCGATATCAAAATCTGCAACATTGCCAGCAACAGCGCCCAGATCACCCCCGACTCGGCTTTCGTCGCGCTGCCGGGGATCAAGTCCAACGGCATCGATTACGCCATCGATGCGGTCAAGGCGGGGGCCGTGGTGGTGATTTACGATGCGACCGATGACTATAGCCTGAGTCGTATACCGCTGCTGCGCAAGCAGGTCGATACCTGCTGGGTCGGAGTGGATGAGCTGGAGCGCGCCAACGGGCATATCGTAAGTCGTTTCTTCGGCGATCCGGGCCGCGCGATGACGATCGTTGGCATTACCGGTACCGACGGCAAGTCCAGCGTCACCCACCTGGTAACACAGGCCCTGACACGCATCGGCAAAAGCTGCGCCAGCATCGGTACGCTCGGCTACGGCATAGCCAACGAACTGACGCCCGACAGCCTGACGACGCCCGACGCCGTCAGCCTGCAGTCGCGGCTGTTCCAGTTCCAGCAGCAGCGTTGCGAATACGTGGTGATGGAAGTTTCGTCGCATGCGCTCGAGCAATTTCGCGTCAACGGCTGTGATTTCGACATCGCCGTGTTAACCAACCTCGGGCGCGATCACCTGGATTATCACGGCAGTCATGAAAGCTATGCCGCCGCCAAGGCAAGGCTGTTCCACGAGTTCGAGCTGTCCGGTCGCGTGGTCAACGCCGACGACGCCTTCGGCGCGCAGCTAAGCCAGACGGTCGATCAGGATTCGCTGTATCGCTATTCGGTGCTGAGTGAAGCCGGGCGCGGGGCCGAAGTCAGACTTAAATCATGTGAACTAACCGCCAACGGGCAGAATGTTTGTGCGATTACCCCGCTCGGAGAAATCACCGCGGTAACCGCGCTGATCGGTCGTTTTAACGTCGAGAATACGCTTGCCTGTATCGCCACGCTGGTTGCCCTGGGGCTTGATTACAGCCAGCTGGAGATCGCGGTCAAGGACCTGAAACCTATTCCGGGGCGCATGGAAAAATTTACCGGTAGCCGCGGAATGGCCTCTGCCGTTATCGATTTCGCGCATACCGAGCAGGCGTTACGCGCCTGCCTCGCAGC
>JAASSH010000441.1 GCA_021767985.1 Gammaproteobacteria bacterium
AAGCTCGGCGTCGCTCCAGTCACAGTCGACGGCGAAGACCTCGCTCGCCGGCACTTTGACGTACTCGGCGAAGGCGCCGTCGAAATCCGATGCCATCCAGATATTTTCCAGTGAATCGAAACCGTTGAGGCGCATGCAGGCCCGCACCAGCACGCGCTTGCCGTTCCAGTCCTGCGCGACATCGCTCGCCTGCGCCACGACCCGACCGCAGCAATCGGTGCCCTGGATGAACGGGAACGGCGTGGATTCGTTCCAGCCGCCATCCGCGATAGAGGACTCTTCCTCCGTGCTGTCGGCGAACTGCTCGGTACCGCTGGTAACCGAGGACGAGTACCAGCCGAGGCGAGTATTGATCTCGGTATTATTGACTCCCGCGCCCAGCACCTTCAACAGCAACTCGCCCGGCCCGGGCTCGGGTCGCGGTACGTCACGGTAATCCAGCCTGTCGTAACCTCCGTTGCCGGTAGTCACGACCGCCTTCATCGACGGCTTGTCGTCCGACAGGTCGAATCGATGTGGATCGGTACGCGTGAGATAACTTAGATCGGGCATCCGGTCAGTCTCCTGGGCATCGTAGTTGCAGCATGGCCGCAGGCAAAATAAAAGTAAAGACTAGCGCCCCTTCACCTGCACTTCGTAGCCTGGCTCCTCGGGCTCGTCGTCGACCATTTCGGGCGGAAAGCCCGGCGCCAGGATTTCGACTTCGGCCTTTTCCTCGAGGCGTTTGATGATATTGGGCGACAGCTCGCGCGGCCCATAGCTTTCCTGCCCCTGCTGGAAGATTCGTTCCATCAGCGGCGCCAGTTCGAGCTCCAGCCCGCCGCGTTTGGCGACGTCGTTAAACAGGCCGATGTCCTTGCAAACCAGGTCCATCGTGAAACTGATATCGCGACTGCCGTTCAGAATGACCTGGCTCTCGGTTTCGTGCACGAAGGAGTTACCGGAGGAGATGCGAATCGCTTCGTAAGTCGTGTTCAAATCCATGCCGGCGACCTTCGAGGTGACCAGCGCTTCGCACAGGCTCAGCAGGTTGGCGGTTGCGAGGTAATTGGTGACGACTTTCAATACCGAGGCGGAACCGAGCTCACCGGTATGCAGAATGCGGCGACCCATGGTCGTCAACAACGGCAGCATGCTTTCGAAAGTGGCGCGTTCGCAGCCGGCGAAGATCGCTATATTGCCGGTAGCGGCACGATGGCATCCACCCGACACCGGGCAATCGACCGGCTCCGCGCCGGTGGCCCTGACCTTCTCACCAAGTCGCAGCACCTCGTCCTTATCCGTAGTGCTCATTTCGGCCCAGATTTTTCCAGGCGCAAGACCGGCAAGAATGCCGTCCTCGGCTTCCATCACCGCCGCGCTCGCGGCAGGGCTGGGCAGGCAAGTGATGACCACATCGACATTTTGCGCCATTTCACGCGGGCTATCGGCCCACTTTGCGCCGCCATCGAGAAACGGTTGCGCGACATCGGCATCGAGATCTCTGACCGTTAAATCCACGCCGTTGCGCAACAGGCTTCCGGCGAGCTTGCCGCCGACGTTGCCGAGGCCGATGAAACCAACTTTGAGCATGAGCCCCCTCCAGTCCGGGTTCGAAACTGCGCGGCATTCTACGCCCTATTGCGGGCCGCGGAAACAATATTTTCAGGCCGCTGTAATCGAAATATTTGATACTGGATTTGAGCGGCAGGCGTCTTTATACTCGCGCAGCGTTACAACCCCGTTTTCACCTATCGAGACCCGTTTGATGGCTAAACTGACAACCGTGTACTGGCGCGATATCCCCGCCCAGGTAATCGCCAAGGAACGCCGCGAAACCGCGAAAATCGTGCTGACCGAACGCTTCGCCGAGGCCATCGACAAGGCAGCGATGCGCGCCAAAATGGCGGGCACCGACGCCTATCTCGAGCAATGGCGGCGCGAGGTCACCAATTGCGGCCGGGATCTTCAGGCGGTTGTCGACGCGGCCGCCGCGGAGCTGGAGCAGGCTTACGACGATACGCGCCTCGACGCCCTGGTCAGTAACGGCGGCATCGAACCCTGATATTGTTCCGGATCGCTTCGAAGGGGTCTGACCCCGGGTATCCCGCGGCCGGGAAGACCGGGGTCAGACCCCAATTTTCGCCAATACATTTGCTACTGCTGAGCCAGATCCGAAAATTGGGCTCTGACCCCTTCGAAGCGACCTGGAATTATTCCAACGGCTCGATCAGCTCCGGGCCTTCGTTACGCGAATTACCGACCCTGGTGCTGACCGCGTAATACTCGTAGTCCGGCGCGCTGTCGAACAACAGGCGATCGGCGGCCCCGGTTTTATCCGAGCTGCAGTCGAGCCAGTCAGCGTAATCCCGCGGCGCGATGTATACCGGCATGCGCTGATGCAGTTCCGCCATCGCGCCGCGCGCTTCGGTGGTGATTACCGCGCAGGACTGAATTTCGTTACCCTCGGCATCCTGCCAGTGCTCCCAGATTCCGGCCATCGAAAACAGTTGATGATCGATATGACAGCAATACGGCTGCTTGCGGCCGTTTTCGAGGCGCCATTCGTAAAACCCGCTGGCCGGCACCAGGCAGCGCCGGCGCCGGTAGGCATTGCGAAACGACGGTTTTTCCGCAACGGTTTCGGCGCGCGCGTTGAACATGCGGTTGCCGATGGTCACGTCCCTGGCCCAGGACGGGATCAGGCCCCAGCGGTAGAGATCGAACCTGTCTCCGCTGAACGCCAGCACCGGCGTGGTCGGGGCGATGTTGTAACGCGCCGTGAACAGGTCGGGCGGCGGCGCGTTGTAATGCTCGATGATATCGCCCGCTTTGGCGTCGAGAAAAAAGCGTCCACACATAGCGCCCCCTGAATCAACTGTAAAATTCGCGCGAAAGCCGCATAATAGCGCAGTTTCATTCACCCGATACAGATGCCGCTACTTCAGGCCAAAAACCTTCACCACAGCTTCGGTGACCAGCCGCTGCTCGATGGCGTCGACCTGACGCTCGAGCCCGGTGAACGCGTGTGCCTGGTGGGTCGTAACGGCAGCGGCAAGTCGACCCTGCTAAAGATACTCGCCGGCGACATCCGGGTGGACGACGGTGAAATCATCCACGCTCCCGAGCTGCGCATCGCCGAGCTCAGGCAGGACG
>JAASSH010000442.1 GCA_021767985.1 Gammaproteobacteria bacterium
ATCAGCGCCAGCAGTGGCGTTATTTCTGATTGCAGGAAGGTTTTGGCCACCCATCCGGAGGGGCCAGGCGAATTACTCATTGGACGGCATCCAGTTGGCGCTTGTGCTCTATCCCGGCGCGTACCGGATCCAGCGCAACCACCTCGTTTTCATCGAGCCCGGCCAGAATCTCGACCTGCTCGCCAAAACGATTACCGGGACGCACCTGGCGGAAGGCGAGTCTGCCATCGTCACCGATAACATATACCGCGTTGACTTCCGAACGCGACACCAGCGCCTGTTGCGGCAGCAGCAATCGCTCGACATTGCCAATGGCGAGCGCAACCTTGACCAGCATACCCGGATAAAGCCGGTTATCCGCGGACGGCAGGTCGAGGCGCACCGGAAACGAGTGATTTTTCGGATTGGCAAAGGGGTGAATGGTGATTTTCGTGACCGGCAGCTTTCGGTTGTCCTCGAGCAAGATAATTTCTGCGCTACGCTGTTTGCGCAAACCGCCGATCATCGATTGTGGCACCTGGGCCGTGACTCGCAGCTCTCCCGCCGCGTAGCCGGTCATGATCGGCTGACCCGGGTTAACCGCTTCACCCGGCTCGATATGACGCTCTACCACCACCCCGCTATATGGCGCCCGCATGACGGTACGATCGAGTTGCTCGTCGGCCTGCGCCAGGTTGGCTTCAGCGGCTGTCTTACGCGCCTGCGCCGCCTTGAGATTAGCCCCGGCCTTGTCGAAAACCGCCTGCGAGATCAGCTTCTGTTTGCGCAAATCCTCGCTGCGACTGAATTCGAGCTGCATGTCCTGCAGGTTTGCCTTCGCCTCGTCGAGCGCGGCGCGCGCCCTTTGCTGCCGCGCGCGATAATCGCGGTCGCGGATCCGCAGTATGATCTCGCCTTTTTCGACGAAATCGTCGACGTCGAAATTGATCGCCTCGACTTTACCCGCCACTTCAGCGGAAATCGTGGCCTGCTGGCGCGCCTCGACTACACCGTCCACGCGGTACTGCAGCGGCATCGATACCCGCGCGGACGTCACCGTCTGCAGGGATTCTGCGGCGCTGGCGGCTGCCGTGACGGAACCGGCGAGAAAAACGAGACTAGCTGTTAACAGGCGCATATCTGACTCCTGCCCGGGTACGAGGTTGATTATCAAGCGTATATTAGATTTTTCTAATATTCTTTCAATATTACCAATGAGGTAGTATTTTGCGTCGTGAAATAATCTTCTTGATATCGGACAACTGATGCAACATTTCCGGTTGGTTTTACTGTTTGGCCTATTTATTACCGGTATCGGTGCGGCGCTGGCGTCCAACCAGCTCAGCGGGCACCCATCGCCCTACCTCGCGCTACATGGCGATGACCCGGTCGACTGGCAAACCTGGCGCGACGAAGTATTCACCAGGGCAAAGGCCGACAATCGCCTGATATTCGTGTCCATCGGTTACTTTTCCTGTCACTGGTGCCATGTCATGCAACAGGAAAGCTACCGCGACGAAAGCGTTGCCGAACTGCTCAACCGCGGCTACATCGCGGTCAAGATCGATCGCGAACTGGATCCCGATCTCGATCAGCGTCTGATTAGTTTCGTCGAGAAAGTACGCGGTTCGGCGGGCTGGCCACTCAACGTTTTTCTGACCCCGGACGGCTACCCGGTCACGGGATTTACCTACCTGCCGCGCGACAGCTTTCTCGACGTGCTGCAGCAACTCGACGGCGAATGGCGGAAAAGCCATGAAAAAATTACCGCCGCCGCGCGGGAGTTTTTCCTGACCGAGATGCAGGATCTCGACAACCAGGCTTTCAACGCGCCCGATATACCGGCACAGAACCTGATGGATGCTTTTGTCTCCCAGGCGATGCTGGCGGCGGATGAACTGCTGGGCGGATTTGGCAATACCAGCAAGTTTCCGAACGTACCCCAGCTCGATACCCTGATTACGATAATCAACCGCTATGAAAATCTCGATCAGGATGTTGCAGATTTCGTGCAGTTGACGTTGCAGATGATGGCCTCGAAGAATCTGCATGACCACGTCAACAACGGTTTCTTCCGCTATACCACCGATCCCGACTGGCAAACCCCGCACTTCGAGAAAATGCTCTACGACAACGCTCAGCTCGCGCGGCTTTACCTCGAGGCACATCGCCTGTGGCCCGACCAGGGATACGCCGATATCGCCATGCGTACCCTCGATTTTGTCGAGACCAGCCTGAAACATCCCGATGGTGGCTATATGTCCAGCCTGTCTGCCGTCGATCGGGACAACAAGGAAGGCGGTGCCTATTTATGGACGCGGGAAGAGCTCGCGAGCCTGCTGACAGCTGACGAGATGGACTACCTGGCACAACGCGGGCAGTTCGAACCCCGTAACAGCGAATTCCTGATCGTGACGCTGGACGGTCCGGCAACCGGCGGCGAAACCGCGAACAAGGCGGTTGTTCTCGACAAACTCAGGCAGGGCCGCAGCGGCGGCATGCCTGCCGACACCAAGCGCCTGGCCGCCTGGAATGCGATGCTGCTGGACGCGCTTGTCGTGGCCGCGGATTTAGACGCGCGTTTCGCGCAGCGTGCCCGGACCCTGTATCGCGCCATGCAGGATAACTTTTACAGCAACGGGGAACTGATTCGCTTTGCCGGTAACGCCGATGTTGCCGCGGCGGCGCTGGAAGACTATGCCGAGGTCGCGCACGCCTTTTTCAACTTCGGCGGCCGATTCGATAATCGTGAAGCCATCGACAATGCCCGGCGCCTGATCGAAAGCGCGCACTCGCAGTTTCTGAAAAACGATCGCTGGCATCAAAAAGCAAGATCGCTTATACCAATCGCTCCGGGGAAATGGATCATGCCGGACCTGGTTTCATTCTCGCCGATGACCCTGTGGCTAAAGGTGGCCGTGGAGGTTTCCGGGCTGGACCCCGAAATCAGGGAAAGCGCCACTCGAATGCTGCAGCGGGCCAGCCGCGAAATGCTGGATTCACCCTATTTTTACGGTAGTTACATCGTGTTACGAATCGACCAGGCCGGCTGAGTTAACCCGGAGCCGGAAGAAGATATATCCAGTTACCGGCACGCCGCGATAAGCCCGCGCCCAGGATTAGTTCTTGAGCGCCCTGGTATCGCGCTTTACC
>JAASSH010000097.1 GCA_021767985.1 Gammaproteobacteria bacterium
CAAGCGCGGTACCGATATGTTGCCGGCGACCTGTCTCAGCGGCATTGTCATGGGCGGTGTGGCCGGATTTTTTGTCGAATCTTTCACCATCTCGAATCGTGACCTGGCGATAGCGATTACGATGGGTTGCCTGCAATTCGGGATCGGATTCTGGTGTTTTACCGTTGCCACGCGTTACATCATGGCCTCTGAAGTCGCCCTGTTTTCGCTAACCGAGTCTATCCTCGGTCCGGTCTGGGTCTGGATCGGGGTGGGTGAGCAGCCCAGCCTGCTAACCCTCGCCGGCAGCCTGGTAGTGTTGGTCAGCGTCAGCGCTTACTGTATTAACGGCATCAGGGCCGAACGTAAATTGATGGCGGACTATCGCCGACTCAATCCCGACTGAAATCGAGCGCTCTGGCTTCGCCTGGATGAAGCAGGGTCTGGTTGCGAATCTCCTCAGCAGAATTCAACGCGATCGCCGATCCTGATTTCGCCGGGTTTGACGACATTGCAGCAAATACCGCCGCGCCATTCCGGCCTCAGCGCTGCGGTCAGGCCCTGGTGCTGTGCATCCATGCGCGAGCAGGGAGCAGTCTCCTCGGTTACTACCAGCTCGACATCGCCGATGCGTACCGTCTTGCCAACATAGCCCGCATCAAACTCGACGCCATCGACCAGCAGGTTGGCACGTCGCACCATCCAGGGCAGATCCGCATTAACCTCGGCGCAGGCTTTTTGCCAGGCCGATTCGCTCAATATCGTTATCTGACGCCCGAGCTGGGTACCGCGGAAATCCCCGAGGATGCCGTTGGCAACGCTGATCTGCGCGCTATCTATCGACTGCATTGCCACACGCGGGCGATTTTTAATCGCGATTGCCTTGATTGAACTCATTATTCATGACCCTGGTTAACGTCAGCCAGAAATGTTACCGGTTCTGCAGGTTATAACAAGGAACGTAGACTTTGCCCGGCACCTTCATACGTTGCTGTTCGACAAAAGAATGCAGCAAGGCGTCCAGCGCCTGCATGATTTCAGGTTCACCGCTTATCTGGAAGGGGCCATGCTCTTCGATCAATCGAATACCATCGTCTTTCACGTTGCCCGCCACGATGGCCGAGAACGCACGGCGTAAGTCGGCTGCCAGAGAATGCTGTGGTTGATCGCGCGTCAGGTTGAGCTCGGCGACGCGATCATGAGCCGGTTCGAAGGGTTGCTGGAACTGTTGATCGATTTTTAATATCCAGTTGAAATAATAAGCGTCCGAATGTTCTCGCCTGAAATTGCGCACCGACTCGAGCCCCGCGGCAATCTCGCGTGCGACCTTGGTCGGATCGTCGATAATTATCGAATAATGCTCCTGTGCATCCCGGCCCAGGGCAAGCTTGATAAATTCGTCTATTTGCCTGAAATAGGCCTTTGACGATTCAGGACCGGTCAGAATCAACGGAAAGGGAACATGACGATTTTCCGGATTGAGCAGGATGCCGAGCAGGAACAGGATTTCCTCGGCGGTACCCACGCCTCCGGGAAAGACCACGATACCGTGTCCCGCACGTACAAACGCTTCCAGCCTTTTTTCGATATCGGGCAGGATGACCAGTTCATTGACGATCGGATTTGGCGATTCGGCGGCGATGATGCCCGGTTCGGTGAAGCCCAGGTAGCGGCCTGCGCGTATGCGCTGTTTACTATGCCCGATCGCGGCGCCTTTCATCGGCGCTTTCATCGCACCTGGCCCGCATCCGGTACAGATATTCAAGCTGCGCAGGCCGAGCTGATAGCCGACTTCCTTGCAGTAATCATACTCGGGTCTATCGATAGAATGCCCGCCCCAGCAAACCACGAGGTCGGGCTCCGTTTCCGGAATCAGCGTGTCGGCGTTGCGCAGTATGTGAAACACGACGTTGGTGATTCCCTCGCTGCTATCGAAGTCGAAGAGCTGGTTAGACTCTATTTTGTTTCTGACGTAGGAAACGTCCCGCAATACCGAGAATAATTGTTCCTGAATACCGGTTATCACGCGGCCGTCGACAAAGGCGCTTTCCGGTGCGTTTTCGATTTCGAGCTTAATGCCACGTTCCTGCTGTACCACGCGGATATCGAAGTCGTGATACTGCTCGAGCACCTCGCGGGCGTCGTCGGTCTTGCTGTCGACGTTCAGGGCCGCCAGCGCGCAGCGGCGGAAGGTTTCATACAGGCTGTCGTCCTTGCTGCCCTGTTTGAGCTGGCTGACCTCGAGTTGCGACAGCACGTCCATGTGGCCGTGTGGCGTCAGTCGAGTGATTTCCGTATTTTTTGTCATAGTACCGGATGCCTGATTTTGTTCTATAGTATAGGTCAGCAGTTAGGGAATCATGACATGAGTGATCAATTATTCGAAGTCGCATTTTCCGGCCAGATCAGCGATGGCGCGAATGCCGATGAAGTCAGGGTCAGGGTCGCCAAGTTGTTCAATGCCGACGAGGCCAAGCTGGCGCAACTGTTTTCCGGCAAGCGCATTGTCATAAAGAAAAATATCGATCAGGCCACGGCAAACAAGTACCGCACCGCGCTCGCCCGCGCCGGCGCCGAATGCGAGATTGCACCGGTGGGTGGAGCTGCCGAAGCGGCACCTCAGCCCGCGGCAGAACCTGCACCGGCAGCCGCCCCACAACCCGCAGCCGCCGCCCCGCAACCCGCGGCGCCTGCCGCTGCGCCACCCAGCCAGGAATACGAATCCAGTTACGACGGTGAGTCAGCCCCGCCGCCACAAACGGATCCGTTAGGGATCACCGGCGATCAAATCGAGGATCTGGCGGCTTCGATTGCGCCCGTCGGCAGCGAGTTGCAGGATGACTACGAGGCGCCGCAAGAACCCGATATCGATATCACCGGATTCGATATCGCGCCGGTGGGCAGCGAGCTCAGCACGGCCAAGAAGGAGCCTGACCCGCCGCCGCCGGATACCTCCGGCATCACGCTGGCCGACTAGAGCCTTTCCGAGGCATAATCGGCCAGTCGCGATCGTTCTACATTCATCAGGGTAATATGCCCGCTATGCTCCCAGTGCTTGAAACGATCGACCACGTAAGTCATGCCTGAGGTGGTCTCGGTTAGATAGGGCGTGTCGATTTGCTTGAGGTTTCCCAGGCAAACGATCTTGGTGCCGGTGCCGCTGCGCGTAACCAGCGTTTTCATCTGCTTCGAAGTCAGGTTTTGCGCCTCGTCGATGATTATGTACTTGTTCTGAAAAGTTCGGCCACGCATAAAATTCAGCGAACGGATCTTGATCCGATTGCGCAGCAAATCATTGGTCGCGGCCTGTTCCCAGGAGTCCTTCTGATCGCTGCCGGTGAGTACTTCCATGTTATCCATCAGGGCTCCCATCCAGGGGGTCATCTTCTCTTCCTCGGTGCCCGGCAGGAACCCGATATCTTCACCGATCGGGATCGTGACGCGGGTCATGATGATTTCCTTGTACAAACCCTGGTCCAGCGTCTGGGTTAGCCCCGCCGCCAGAGCCAGCAGCGTTTTACCGGTGCCCGCGCTACCAGACAGCGTTACGAAATCGATTTCGGGATCCATCAGCAGGTTGAGTGCAAAGTTTTGTTCGCGGTTGCGCGCGGTGATGCCCCAGACCGAGTGGCGCTGACCGTAATAATTCTGGCACACCTCGATCAGGAATCCGGCCTCGTTGCGCCGACGTACAATAGCCTCGAATTCGCTGTCCATGTAGATAAACTGGTTGGGAAACCATTCCTCGCCCTCGACGCTGGCAACCTCGTAATACGCCTTGCCTTCTTCCTGCCAGCTCTCGATCTGCTTGCCGTGCACTTCCCAGAAATCGCTGGCGAGCTGGCGCGAGCCGCTGAACAGCAGGTCGAGATCGTCGACTACCCGGTCATTGGCATAGTCTTCGGCTTTGATGCCGAGGATCGTGGCCTTGATCCGCAGATTGATGTCTTTGGATATCAACACGATTTCGTGATCGCTGATCGCATTCTTAAGCCAGATTATCGTGCTCAGGATCGAGTTGTCCGTTTTATTGCCCGGCAGCGATTCCGGCAGGCTGCTGTCGTGCGCCTCGGTCTGGAAAAACAGGCGGCCGCTGCACTTGTAGGGCTCTTCGGCGGCGATGAAGCGGCTGAGCTGCAGGCCTTCTTCGATTACGAGTTCCTGCTGCGCAGTCAGCAATTCATCGATGAATCGATTGGTCTGGCGCACGTTCCGGGCAACCTCGGACACCCCGATCTTGGCGTTGTCCAGTTCCTCGAGCACGGTCATCGGCAGGTAGACGTGGTGTTCCTGGAACTTGAAGAGGGCGGACGGGTCGTGCATTAAGACATTGGTATCGAGCACGAAAACTTTTGTATCGGCGCCGGAATCGGCAAGTACTACGGGTGACATATTGCAAACTCTGAGGTGACGATTAATGGTAATTCAATCGTTTCCATCATGCACCCGATTTGTCACGGAAATGTTAAATGACGCTGCCGTGCGCAGCCCTGGATCCGGGCCCGGGCTAAATACATTTAATCGAACACTGCCGGTGATCGGCCTGGATAGCAGGTTGCGGCTGGTCACGCCCCTGTTTACTGCGTAACATTTCCCTGGACCAGGTTATCAGGAGCCTTTATGAATTCTTCGGGACCGCTCGCGGGATATCGTGTAATCGAATTGGGGCAGTTGCTTGCCGGTCCCTTTGCCGGTTGTATGCTGGGTTACTTTGGTGCCGAGGTGATCAAGATCGAGCCCCCCGACGGCGGCGATCCGATCAGGCGCTGGCGGGAAATGCGCGGTGACACGTCGCTCTGGTGGCGCTCGCTGGCGCGCAACAAGAAATCGGTGACGATCGATCTCAAGACCGAAAAGGGTGTCGAACTGGTGCGCAGATTGATCCAGCAGGCAGATGTTGTCATCGAGAATTTCAGGCCGGGCGTGGTCGAGAAGTGGGGGCTGGGTCCCGAGGATTTTCGCAGTAGTAATCCGGGGCTGGTATACGCACGTATATCTGGTTATGGACAGAACGGGCCCTACGCCAATAAACCCGGCTTTGCCTCGGTATGCGAGGGCATGAGCGGATTCCGGCACGTCAACGGGCATCCGGGCGAGGCGCCGGTGAGGCCCAACCTGAGCATTGGCGACACGATTTCAGGCATCCACGCCGCCCTCGGCATCGCGCTGGCGCTGCTCGAGAAGAAGCGCAGCGGTGAGGGGCAGGTGGTTGACGTGGCACTGGTCGAATCGATGTTCAATCTGATGGAGGCAGTAGTACCCGAGTACGACGGCAACGGGGTGATTCGAGAGCCTTCGGGAACCACGGTTACCGGAATCGTGCCGACCAATACCTATCGCTGTGCCGACGGTAAGTATATCGTGATCGGTGGCAACGGCGATTCGATTTTTCAGCGACTGATGATTGCCGCAGGCTGTCCCGATATGGCGGCCGATCCGCGACTGGCTACCAATCCGGGTCGGGTCGAACACGAGGCGGAGATCGATACTGCCCTGTCACAATGGTGTGCCGCTCACGATTCGAACTACCTGTTGCAGGAACTCGACGAGGCTCGCGTCCCGGCTGGACCGATATATAACGTCGAGGATATGCTCAACGACGAACACTTTAATGCGCGTGGTCTGTTCGAGCAGGTCGAAATCGATGGGAAACCGTTGAAAATTCCGGCGATCTTACCGCGGCTCTCGCGCACCCCGGGGGCCACGCGCTGGCCCGGTGGTGATCTCGGCAGCGAGAACCGCGAAGTACTCGGGGAACTGCTGGGTCTGAGCGAGCAGCAACTCGAGGAGTTACGTGCGGCGGCGGTGATCGCCTGAGCCGTGACGGTAGTGAACTTAATTAGAACCAATCAGTTGAACTGTGGAGAGTGAAATTATGATTAGACAACGCGTGCTTCCGTTATTGCTGCTGGTTTTCGGGCTGGCGTCGTCGCCAGTTATCGCCGACGGTGGCGGTTATTCCAGTTCAAATTCTCGCCTGGCGCCGTTTCAGGAGCTGATCGAGAACGAAGAATACGAGCAGTCGATCGCGCGCCTGGAAGAGGCAATGCGCGATAATCCGGATGATGCCGATCTTTTGAACCAGATGGCTTTTAGCAACCGTAAAATGGGAAACTACGATGTAGCGCTCGGTTTCTATCAGAAGGCTTTGAAAATCGAACCCGAGCATCGCGGCGCCAACGAGTACCTGGGCGAACTTTACCTGCAGCTGGACCAACCTGAAGAAGCCGAGAAACGCCTGAAGGTACTCGACAAGGCCTGTTTTTTCGGCTGCGGAGAGTACGATAAATTAAAGCAGGCGATTGCCGAATACCGCATGAAAAATCCGTCCTGACGGGGCCCCGACTCAACCTGTTTCCAGGCGCTGCGCAGCTGCACCTGCTGGCGCCGGTTTTACCGTCCTTTGGTCTTTACGGAGATTTCGGCTAGCGCTAGTTGGTGAGCAATTCATGATAAGCTAGCGCGGTGATTTACTATCGTGAGTTAATGCTCGACCGGGCCAGCGAAGCGCGCAAGGATCGAGCCTGGTTGGAGCAGCAGTGGGAACGGCGACACTGTCGCGTTTTTGTTTTACGAAACGACAAGAGCCTGATGCGCTGGCGCGATCGCGACGCCGACCAGCCTGAAGTCGTTCATGTCGCGCAAACTGAAATCCTGGAACTTGCACCTGAAATCGATCAACTGGTGTTCCTCGGCCTGGACGATTCGGGCCCGATGTTTGCGCTCGATGTGTCGCACCACCACGACGATACGCTGTCCACGCTAGTCAGCGACAGCGAATTCATCGATTTACGCGACGTCGGCTGGCTGCTGGACAAGCAGCAGGCGGCCCAGCTCGCCTACGCGCGCGGACTGCTGTTCTGGAATCGAAACCATCGTTATTGTGGAATCTGCGGCAGCCCCACCCGCAGCGAAAACGGTGGGCACATGAGACGCTGCAGCAACGGCGACTGCGGGCGCATGCATTTCCCTCGCACCGATCCGGCGGTCATTATGCTGGTGGAGGATCGCTCGAATCCCTGCGCCCCGCGCTGCCTGCTGGCGCGTAATTCACGATTTCCGAGCCGCATGATGTCGACCCTGGCCGGGTTTGTCGATCCGTTGGAGAGTCTCGAGGAAACGGTGGCGCGCGAGGTTTACGAAGAATGTGGAATTCGTGTGGGTAACATTGAGTACCAGGCATCGCAACCCTGGCCGTTTCCGTCGTCGATCATGCTGGGTTTCCGGGCGCAGGCGGAAACCGTGGACATCAGGGTGGACGGCGTCGAAATCGAGGAAGCTTACTGGTTTGGCGTGGAGCAGCTCAGG
>JAASSH010000443.1 GCA_021767985.1 Gammaproteobacteria bacterium
GACCCGGCCATCGATGATCTGGCTGGTGCTGACACCCGCCTTGACCGCGTCCAGCGCGCAGCGCACTTTGGGCAGCATGCCGCCGTGAATAATGCCTTTGGCGATGAGGCTTTCGGTTTCATCCGCCGTCAAACCGGTTAACAGACTACCGTCCGGATCGAGCACACCGGGTGTATTGGTCAACAACAACAGCTTTTCGGCACCGAGCACCTTTGCCAGTTCACCTGCAACCAGGTCGGCGTTTATATTGTAAGAAGAGCCATCGCTGCCGACCCCGATAGGCGCGATCACCGGGATAAAGTCATCGTCGTCGAGCATCGCGACCACCGCGGGATCGATGGCCTCGACCTCGCCGACCTGGCCGAGATCGTGACTTTCCGATTCACTACCGGCGAGTTTCATCTTGCGCGCGCTGATCAGCCCACCGTCCTTGCCGGTAAGGCCGACCGCTCGGCCACCGTGTCGATTTATCAGGGATACGATTTGCTTGTTAACCTGCCCGCCCAGCACCATTTCGACGACGTCCATGGTTTCGTTATCGGTGACGCGCATGCCTTCGATAAAGCGGCTCTTCTTGCCAATCTGTTCCAGCAGCTTGCCGATCTGCGGGCCGCCGCCGTGCACGATAACCGGGTTGACGCCGACCTGTTTCAACAACACGATATCCTGCGCGAAGCTGCTCTTCAGCTCTTCGTCTACCATCGCGTTACCGCCAAACTTGATAACCACGGTTTTCTGATCGAGCACCTGGATATAAGGCAGCGCTTCGATCAGGATTTCCGCAACGTGAGCTTTATTGACTGTCATGGTTTACCGCAATGATTACGCAAGCGACGCAGTATAGCGCTCGGCAATCAAATCGATAAGCTGTTTTGCGACCTCGGCCTTGCCCGCATGCTCGATCGTCTGCCGGCCGGCACGCCAGAACACTTCGAGCTGGTTGAAGTCGGTCTCGAAGCCGCTGCCGTCGCCGACCCGGTTGGCGGCGATCATATCGAGGTTTTTCTGTTCCATCTTGGCGAGTGCATATTGCTCGACGTCCTGGGTTTCCGCGGCGAAACCCACACAAAACGGGCGCCGCTCGAGCGCGCTGACCGTCGCCAGTATATCGTCGTTCAACACCAGCTTTAACGACATTGCAGCGTCCGATTTCTTGATTTTCTGCTGCGCGGCCTGGTCTACCCGGTAGTCAGAGACCGCCGCGCAGGCCACGAATACGTCGGCTTCCGAGGCCTGCTGCATTACCGCATCGAGCATCTGCTGCGCCGACTCGACGCTGATCAGCCTCGCTCCCGCCGGGGCCGCCAGCGACACCGGCCCGCTCACCAGCGTAACACTGGCGCCCTGCCGCATCGCCGCCTCGGCGATGGCGTAACCCATCTTGCCGGAACTGCGATTGCTGATGTAGCGCACCGGGTCGATCGCCTCGCGCGTCGGGCCTGCGGTCAGCAGCAAATTAACTCCCTCCAGGCGGCCCGGACTGAAGTGCCGCTGCACGTTATCCAGCAGTTGCGCCGCTTCGAGCATGCGCCCCGCGCCAACATCGCCGCAGGCCTGTTCGCCCTCGGCCGGACCCCAGACAATAACCTGCCTGGCGGCTAGCTGTTTAACGTTTTCCTGGGTTGCCGGGTTAGCCCACATTTGCTGATTCATCGCCGGCGCTACCGCCACCGACTGTTTGGCGGCAAGGCACAGGGTGAGCAACAGGTTATCGGCATAGCCGGCATTCATCTTGCCGAGAAAATCGGCCGAGGCGGGCGCTACCAGCAACAGGTCGCACCAGCGTGCGAGTTCGATATGATCCATCGCCGAGTCGGCCTCGGCATCGAATAAATCGACATAGACGCGATGCCCGCTGAGGGCCTGGTAAGTCAGCGGCTGTACGAACTCCTGCGCCGACGGTGTCATCACGACGCGCACTTCGGCTCCCGCCTTGATCAACAGGCGCACCAGCTCGGCGGACTTGTAAGCGGCGATACCGCCGGTGATCCCGAGCAATATTTTTTTGTTGCTGAGTGTTTGCATTTGATCTATTTTAGCGGTTGATGACATCAGGTAAAGGATTACCCATGGCAATCTCCCACTGGCCCAGTGCCGAAAAACCCCGAGAAAAACTGATACACCGCGGTGCGGGCGCGCTTTCCGACGCCGAATTACTGGCAATCTTTCTGCGCACCGGCGTTGCCGGCTGCTCGGCGCTAGACCTCGCGCGCCAGTTACTGAGCGACTATGGTTCGCTGCGCAGCGTGTTCGCAGTCGATGCGAAACGATTCTGTAACCGCAGGGGACTGGGCCTGGCCAAGTTCGTGCAGCTGCAGGCCGCGCTCGAAATTGCACGCCGGCATTTCGCCGAAGCGCTGGATAACCAGGACTGCCTGACCAGGCCGGCGCAAACCATGAATTACCTGCGCGCGCGGCTGCGCGACTATGACTACGAAGTTTTCGCCTGCCTGATGCTGGATAATCGCAACCGCGTAATCGCGTTTCGCGAACTATTCCGCGGCACTATCGACGGCGCCAGCGTTTACCCGCGCGAGGTCGTCAAGCAAGCGTTGGCCGACAACGCCGCCGCGGTCATATTGGCGCACAATCATCCTTCCGGGGTGTGCGAACCGAGCCAGGCCGATATCCGCATTACCGGGAGCCTGCAACAGGCACTGGGGCTGGTCGATATACGCGTGCTCGATCACGTTATCGTCGGCGACGGGGTTACCTGCCTTTCTGAACGAGGTCTAGTTTAACCGAGGTTTCGAACCAGGTGTCTACCTGATCCGCCTCCAGCGGGCGGCTAATGTAGTAACCCTGCACATGGTCGCAGTCCATTTCCGCCAGCAGGTCGCAGCTGGCGAGAGACTCGACGCCCTCGGCCACCACCTTCAGGTCGAGCGTGTGAGCCAGCTCGATAGTCGCCTTGACGATGAGTTGATCGTCGGGATTGGTGACGATGTCGCGCACGAAAGACTGGTCGATCTTGAGTTTTTCCACCGGCAGTTCCTTGAGGTAGGTCAGCGACGCCTGCCCGGTTCCAAAATCGTCGATCGACAGCGACAGGCCCATCACCCCGAGATGCGACAGCACCTCGATCACCTCGTCGGGCTCCTGCATGATCTGCCCCTCGGTGATC
>JAASSH010000098.1 GCA_021767985.1 Gammaproteobacteria bacterium
CCACCGTGGTACGTCCGCGCGCCGCGACCGCCGCCTCGTAGGCCGGGCGCAATCCATCGACCTCGGCCTGAACCTCGGCCAGCAATGCATCGACGTCGCCGATATCGTCTGTCGAGTACACCAGCCCGGGCGGCAGCGCATAGCCCATGCGCCCGTCTTTCACCGGAATGACATCGGGAAAATCCTCGAGCACCGGGCCGGACAGCGCGTCGAACAGTTCGAACGCCGCGCGGATGACCTTCAGCTGGTATTCGGGATCGTTGGGTTTACCCATCGGCCGCCCCATCGGGAAGTCGAGCCACAGCGCGCGCGGCGGCTTGACCAGTTCGATATGCTCGCGTACGAACCCGACCAGGACCGTCGCGAACCCCTCCGCCTCGAAGTAGTGTGCCAGCCCGCTCACGGCGCGCGTGCAAAAAGGTCAGACGGGTATCAGGAATACCGTGTTGACGTTGTCGGCCTTCATCCGCGCCGCGACCTCGAGGGCCGACTTTTCCATATCATTCGGATCGGCGGCGCCCATGAAGGTGTAATGCTCGTCGGCCACCGAGCCGATTTCGCCGGCCTGCGCCATCTCTTCGAGCCGGTCGAGCGGGATGATCGCGTTCAGATCCTGCTGCCAGGCGGTGCGGTCGTATTCGACCGCGACGTGCGTCATGACCAGGTCGCGATCGTGCTTGCCGATGACGCGATGGTTGCGTGCGAGCCATGAAAAGGGTTTGTCGCCGCGCCTCGAGACGGCCGCCGACGAGACGATCGATATTCTGCGCTCTTTCGCGGGCACGGGTTCGGACCAGCCGGTTCGGTTGACCTCGAACTCCCTGAGTTCTTCGATGAAACCGCGCCCGACGGCCGGCATCTCCGCAATTTTTACCATCCTGTTCCTCCTCTCCTGTAGACAAAACCTCGCTTCAGAAACCAATAATCGTTTACTCCATACGGGTTTTTGAATATATTTCGATAGAGTTGTTCGAATTATATATAAAAAATCGTAAAGGTGTAACGAATTTTGATCACTCGGGACATAACCACCCGGACCAAAATCGACTGACGAACCGATAATACCGAACCATCTGATTAGCTGCCAGACGCCGAGGAGTACCCGGCCAGCAGACAGTCATTCGGAGCGACCATGCCGGTGCATATCGCCAAACAGGAGTGATGCCGTGAACACTATTCAAGATTCAATTTCCGCCGCGGATACCGACATGCTCGAGCCCCAGGATTTCACCTTCCCGGTGCCGATTGCATACGGTCCGGGTCGCCTGGCTGAAATCGGTCAGCGCTGTGCTGCCATGGGGATGTCTAACCCGTTGATCGTCACCGATCGCAGCAGCCGCGAGCTGCCGTTCATCGCGCAGTTGCAGCAGTATCTGGCCGAGGCCGGCCTGCGGTCCGGCCTGTTCTTCGAGATCTCGCCTAACCCCCGTGACGACGAAATCGGCGCCGGTCGCGCCATGTTCGTCGACGGCCGGCACGACGCGATTATCGCGATCGGCGGCGGCAGCGCGATGGACGGCGGTAAATCCATCTGCCTTACGGCAAACAACGATATCGATCTGTGGGCGTTCGAATTCGAACAGCCCGTACCGGAGATCGGCCACGGTTTTCCAGCTCTCATCACCATCCCCACCACGGCCGGGACCGGCGCGGAAACCGAAAGCACCGCCATGGTCACCGACGTCGGGCAAGGCATGAAATTTTGCGTCTGGCATCCCGATCTCAAACCTTCGCTGGCCCTGCTCGACCCCGAGCTGACTATCGGCCTGCCGGTGAACCTGACCGCCTGGACCGGCGCCGATGCGATGATCCATACCATCGAGGCTTACCTGGTGCCGGGCTTTAATCCGCTTTGCGACGGACTTGCGCTCGAAGGACTTGCGCTGGTATCCAAATGGCTGCCCATCGTGGTCCGCGAACCGCAGAACATGGCCGCCCGCGGCGGCATGCTGATGGGTTCCTGCCTTGGTGGCATCGCGTTCCTGAAGGGGCTGGGCCTGGTGCACGCCATTTCGCACATGGTCGGCGCCGAGTACAACACGCACCACGGCCTGACCAATGCCATCATCCTGCCGGTCGTAATGCGTTACAACCTCCCCGGAATGGACGACAAGGTCAAGCGCATGGCCGATGCGATGGGCTTGCAGGAGCATTCGGCGGAAGCTTTCATTGCAGAGCTCGAACGCCTGCTGGACGACATCGAGATTCCGAGATCGCTTAGCGAAATCGGCGTACCGGAGGACTGCGCGCAGCGCATCGCCGAGAAAGCGATCAAGGACAGCGCCGCGGGCACCAACCCGCGCGAGGCCAGCGTTGAACAAATCAGGGACTTAACCCGGGCCGCGATCACCCAGGCGCGCTAATCCAGTGTAAACTCGGAGGCGCCTGCTTCGGTCCGTGTGATTCGAAATGCCTATTATCGATGCCCCCAACAAGCTGCCATCTGTCGACCGGCTCCTGAACGACCCGGAGACAGCCCCGTTGATACATGACCATGGCGCACCCCTCGTCACCCGCTGCGCGCGCAACGTGCTGGCCGCGGCACGCGAACAGGTGCTTGCCGGAAAGTCGTTCGAGTCACGCGATCTCGTCGTCAACCTGCGTGAGGAGGTCACCCGGGCGCTGCGCCCCTCGCTGCGCCGGGTCATCAACCTGACGGGAACGGTGCTGCACACCAACCTCGGCCGCGCCGCGCTACCCGACTCGGCGATCGAGGCGATGGCCGAGATTGCCCGCGGCGCCAGCAATCTCGAGTTCGACCTGGGCGCAGGCAAGCGCGGTGATCGCCACCAACATGCCGCAGCGCTGTTACGTGAATTGACCGGAGCCGAGTCTGCGCTGGTGGTCAACAACAACGCGGCGGCCGTGTTGCTGACGCTCAATAGCCTGGCGTTACGCAAGGAAGTCCCGGTCTCTAGAGGCGAGCTGATCGAGATCGGCGGCGCCTTCCGCATGCCCGACATCATGGCGCGGGCGGGATGCAAGCTGGTCGAAGTCGGCACCACCAACCGCACACACGGTAAGGATTTCGAAGCGGCGATAAGTCCAAAGACCGCGCTATTGATGAAGGTGCACACCAGCAACTACGAGATCCAGGGATTCACCAGGCAGGTCACCGAAGCAGAGCTTGCCGGAATCGCGCATGCACAGGATCTGCCACTGGTGACCGACCTCGGCAGCGGCAGCCTGATCGACCTCGAGGCCCACGGTTTGCCGCATGAGCCCACCGTCCGCGAAATGCTCGACGCGGGCGCCGACCTGGTGACCTTCAGCGGTGATAAGATTCTCGGCGGGCCACAGGCCGGAATCATCGCCGGCCGTCGCGACCTCATCGAAAAGCTAAAGCGCAACCCGATGGCCCGCGCCCTGCGGCCCGACAAGCTTACGCTGGCCGCACTCGAATCCGTGCTGCGGCTCTACACCGATCCGGCGCGTCTCGCCGACACGCTGCCGACGCTGCGCTGGTTGACCCGCGACGCGACGGAGATAGAACAGTTGGCGACACGACTGGCGCCGATCGTGCAACGCCATTGCGAACGCTTCGAGGTCAGCGTCGAGCGCACCCGGGCCCAGGTGGGCAGCGGCGCACTGCCGATCGACAGCCTGGACAGCGCGGCGTTGAAACTTACCCGGCCCGAGGTGCGCCGACCCGGCAAGGCGCTGCAGGAACTTGCCAGGACGTTCCGCCAACTGCCGATACCCGTGATCGGGCGCGTCGCCGACGATGCGCTATGGTTCGACCTGCGTTGTCTCGAAGACGAGGCGGAATTCATCGACAACCTGCGGGGATTGGCGAGTACATGATCGTCGCAACGGCAGGCCACGTGGATCACGGCAAGACCGAGCTGGTCAAGGCGCTGACGGGTACGGATACCGATCGCCTGCCCGAGGAGAAGGCGCGCGGCCTGTCGATTGACCTGGGCTTTGCCTATCAAACATTGCCCGACCAAACGCCCCTCGGGTTCGTCGACGTGCCGGGGCACGAGAAGTTCATCCGTAACATGCTGGCCGGTGTCGGCGGCATCGACCTGGGTTTGCTGGTCGTGGCCGCCGACGATGGCGTCATGCCGCAGACGCGCGAGCATTTTGCGATCCTCGATTTGCTCGGCATCGATCGCTGCGTGGTGGCGATCACCAAGATCGATCGGGTCGACGACGATCGCATTCTCGAAGTGCAACAACAGGTAGAGGCCCTGCTCGCTGCCGCGGGGCGCGAAGACACGCCCGTGTATCCCGTTTGTGCGCCGGAGAAGACTGGGCTCGATGCGCTTAAGACCGCGCTGCACCAGCAGGCGCATCGAGCGAACGGCCACGATACCGATGGCTATTTTCGCATGGCGATCGACCGGGTATTCACGCTCAAGGGAGTTGGCCTGGTCGTGACGGGCATGGTGTTTGACGGCGCGGCCGCCATCGACGACAACCTGCTGCTATCGGCTGACGGATTGCCGGTACGGGTACGCGGGATTCGGGCGCACAACGAAGCGAGCGATCGGGCAAGGGCGGGCGAACGCTGCGCGATCAACATCGCCGGGCGCGGCGTCAGCGAAGACTCGGTGCGGCGGGGCGACTGGTTGATGCACACGAACCTGCACGTGCCGACGCGCAGAATCGACGTCGATTTACGCGTGCTCGATGCCGAAGCGAAAGCGTTGAAACACTGGACTCCGACGCACCTGCATATCGGCGCGGACCACCTCGCGGCACGCGTCGCGGTGCTCTCCGGTGGCAGCATCGCCGCGGGAGACCGGGGGCTGGCGCAGCTGGTACTCGCGCGCGATGCCTGCGTCGTGCACGGCGATCGCTTCGTGCTGCGCGACCAGTCGGCGCAACGCACGATCGCCGGTGGGCATGTCATCGATCCCTTCTCGCCCAGGCGCGGGCGCGCCCGACCGACTCGCATCGCCGCAATGCAGGCGATGAATCGTCGTGATCCGCGCGATGCGCTCGAAGCACTGACCGAGCTGAGCGAGACCGGGGTACCGCTCACGGCTTTCGCTACCTCGTTTAATCTGCCGCCGGCTCGAATCGATGCCATCGTCGAATCGCTTTCGTTGCAACGAGTCGACAGCCAATCCGACGAGTGGGCCTTCGGCGCAGCCCGATGGCAGGGTTTGCTCGAGCGTGTCGAGCGGGCGGTCGAGGATTATCACGTGACCAGGCCCGGGCTTGCCGGCGCGAGTCTCAAGGACATTCAGCTGGCACTGAAACCCCATGTCGAAACGCCCGTACTGGAAGCCGCGATCGAAGCATTGACGAACGAAGACCGCCTGGGCCGACGTGGCGCCCGGTTTCACTCGCCAGCGCACGAGATCCGGATCTCCGAGCACGACCGGCAACTCTGGACACGGGCATCGGTCCTGCTGGCCCCGCAATCGGGCAGCCCGATGAGCCTGCATCAAGCGGCGGAAGCGCTGCAGGTCGAGCGCAAAGTGCTCGAAACGTCGCTGAAGGCCGCGGTCCAGTTCGGGGAGATGACGTCGATCGCGAAAAACCGCTACGCACCGGCATCCTATGTCGCGAAACTGGGAAGCGCCGCCGAAACACTGGCCGCGAAAAATGCCGACGGTTACTTTACCGTAGCCGAATATTGCGAACAGACCCGAACCGGGCGAAACTTCACCATCGATTTACTGGAGTACTTCGATCGCCTGGGATTTACCGAACGATCGGGCAACAACCGTCGCCTCAGGCGTCCCGCCGCAACTGTCTTCGCGGTCGACAACGCAGGCTCATGAGGAAGAGGATCGCACCCCGGTGGGGCGCCCGGCCTTCAAATCCGGTGAGGGGCGTACCACGTCCCTGGTGGGTTCGACTCCCACGCTCTTCCGCCATTTCACGGGTAGCGATTATTTACCGGCCTGTTTGCCCGGATCGGTTCGATCGGCTAGTATCGACGGATGATTTATAATCCGCGGGCATTGGAAAAAACCGATACCACGACCTGCCTGACCGGTCGCTGACATGGTGCGACTCGCCGATGTCCCCGAACCCGAACGCAGCCACATCGCCGGGCTGGAATGCACTCCCTATGCGCACAAACCGTTTGCCCCGGCAGTCGACCCCGGGCAGCGACATGTCGCGATCGTTTCGTCCGCAGGGCTGATTATTCGGGGCCAGCGCCCAACGCTCGCGAACGATACGGGTTACCGGTCGATCCCTTCGGCGGCAGCGGACAACGATGTGCTCTGCAGCCATGTTTCCGTTAATTTCGATCGCAGCGGTTTCCAGCAGGACCTCAACGTCATGCTGCCGCGCGATCGATTAAAAGCACTCGAAACCGAAGGCGGCATCGGAAAAGCGGCCGATACCCACTACGCGTTTATGGGTGCAACCCATCCGGATAAACTCGAAGACAAGGCGCGTGAAGTCGGCAGATCGATGCTGGCGCTGGGGGTAAATACCGTCGTCCTGGCACCGGTGTGACCCAACTGCACGCGCGCCGTGAGCGGGCTGGCCCATTTCCTCGAAGATGAAGGTTTGTCGACGGTCGTCGTCGCCCTCGTGCGCGAGCACGTGGTGAAGATGCAGCCACCGCGGTCGCTGTGGGTGCCGTTCGAACTGGGTCGCCCGTTTGGGATACCCAACGATATCGAACTGCAACAGCGGGTTCTGAAAACGGCGTTGTCGTTGCTGGACGAGCCCGGCCCCGAACCGCTGCTACGAGATTATGCCGAAGAAGCCGATTATCGGGATGGTGACGCTGACTGGGTGTTTCCGGAGCTCGATACCGGATCAGTAACCGCCGAAGCCGAGTCTGCACTAACCGTTTGGCACGAGGCTCGAAAGCGTTCCGGTCGTACCACCTTCGGTATCAGCGGTTTATCACCCGAAGCGGCGATCGACTACATCAACCGTTACCATTCGTCCGATCCGATGCCGAATCCGAAAGGGATGGCACCGGTATCTCGCGCGCGATTTGCCATCGACGATATCAAGGTGCTTTATTTTGAAACGGCACTCGCAGACGGTGGTCATCCGTCTTCATACCAACTCAACGAATGGTTCTGGAACCAGACCCTCGCCGGCAAGATGATCCTCGATTTCCAGGATGCCGCGCGTGTCGCCAATGACAGGAATTTAAGGTTAATCGCAGGCTCACTGGTTCCCGCGGAGCGGACTTACGAGTATCTGCAAAAGACCGGCGAAGAATAAGATAAGGAATTCCGGGGGACAGTATAGCTATTTACTCGTATTCCGGGGACTGTCTGCAAATAGGCAATTTGTCCCCGAAATCCTGCGTCAGAACCTGAGCGAAAGACAGGACATCCCGCCATCC
>JAASSH010000444.1 GCA_021767985.1 Gammaproteobacteria bacterium
ATCGACACCTACGCCTAACTCCGCCTGGCGAATCGCCGCGCCTGCCATTGTGAACTACTGGGCTTGCAGGCTCGGATTAAAGCTTTAAGCTCGGCCCATGGCGCGTACAATCCGTCTTATTTCGGAAATTTCCTGTCCATGTTAAAACCGAGGTTAGCGCAAGCTTTCTACCTGCCTGTTTTGTTGCTGCTGTTACTTGTCAGCATCTCGCTGCCGACAGCTGCGGCGGACGGGATAAATTTTGCCGAAATCAAGAAGCAGGCCCTGTTTGCCAGGGTGGTATATCGGTCTGAAGAAGACATACGCGCCCTGGCCGAATCCTATGGGTATCAACTCAGTCTTTATCAAACCATCCCGGATAGCCAGATTACGTTTTTACTCGCTACCAGCGATTCGACCCGAACCCATTTGATATCGGTGCGCGGTACCTCCAACGTCGAAAACGCGATGGTCGATATCGCGCTGAAACTGATAGCCGACGAGAAAACGGGCGTGCGCCTGCACCAGGGATTTGCTTACGCGGCGAAACAGGTCTACGCGCAGATCAGACCCCTGCTCAGGCGGGATTACAAGATACAGTTCACGGGGCACAGTCTGGGCGGCGCGGTTGCCCTGATACTGGCTATGTACCTGGATGCCGATCGTCTGGATATCAAACAGATAACAACCTTTGGGCAGCCCAAGGTCACCAACCTGGCCGGGGCGAACAGCATCGAGCACCTCAATATCCTGCGCGTGGTTACCCCGACCGACCTGGTTCCGCTGCTACCGCCTTTCGATCCACTGGACCTGAGCAATCTCGATATCTACTGGCATGCGGGCAAGGAAGTCATTCTGATGGAAGGTGATCGATACGCGGTCCTGGAAGCGGCCGACAGCATGCTGCGCGCGGCGCAGTTTATCCTGCAACCGCTAACCGAGGAGAATCTGAAAAATCATTACATGGCGCCTTATCTGGACCTGATCGAGCTCAAAACGCGGTCCGCCCGGCGAGTTATCACGGGCAACAGCTTTAATCGCTTTGGCAACAATCAGGGGGTAGCAGCTCGCCCGACCCGAGATCGGAGGCGGCTCGAGCAACGCGGAACTAGTTGAACAGGCAGTGTTTGGCGAAATCCCCGGCTTCGTTAGCAGTCCACTCACCCTTCGGTTTCTGTTTCAGGTCTTCGCACCACTCGGTGCTACCCACCTCTGCCGAGCAGGCGACCAACTGGATTAACAATAAACAAAGTAACAGGATTTTCTTCATGTGTTTATCCGGCGAATCGTGCCACTTAAACCGCTGCCCGAACGTGATTGAAGATCAGTTCGGCGCACTGTTGCGGATGGGTTTGCAGCAACAGGTGGGGCGCATCGATATCGATCCGGTTAACGTCAGGCAGGTTCGACTGCAGCATTAGCGCATCGGTTTCGGAAACGATGCGATCCTGCGTTCCGTGCAGGTGGAGGATCGGTATCTCGATGCCTGGTAACAGCGCAGATACGTCGATCCGGCTCAAAACCGAAATCCGGCGTTTCAACAGTACACCGTCCAGCTGCTCCATTACGTTCAGCGGCAACGGCTGGGTTTCGGAGAAATCCTCGTCGTTGACCTCGTAAACATCGAGGCAGAAGTCGCTCAACGCGCCGATGGAAAACATTTGCTCGGGCACATAGTTCGCCATGCGCGTTAACGCTGCTAACGGCGAGCGCGTGAAGGTCGATGACAGTACCGAGGGGCCTATTTGCTCCGGCCGCTGCGCCATGATTGCCATTGCTACCGGCCCGGAAAAAGATTCGGCAACCAGTGAAAAGCCGCCTGTCTCCGGCAGTTGATTGCGTGCGCAATCGACGTATTCCGAGAACGAATCGAGATCGGGATAGGTCACGATGACCAGCCTGAAATGTGGTTCCAGCAACGGGATGAGCGGCGCGAATAGTTTACCTGTGCCATCGAGCCCAGGCATTAATACGAGCGTATGTTGTTGATTCAATATATAGCCCTCGGTAGCGATATCCGTTTGAGACTCGATCGAGATCACTGCCCTGGGGTGATTGTAGCTAAATTAGAATTGCTGTATAGCTAATCCCGGCTCGTCCCCCGGGAAACGACCTACAGGCTATCGTCTGGCGTTTGTTGCTCGAGTCGAGGTTGGGAGTGAATTTCGATATCGTCCATGAAATCCTTGTGCTTGCCTGATAGACGGTAGGCGAAGGTCAGGATTTCGGCAATGACGATATATAGTGCTTCGGGAACGTGCTCGCCCAGGTCGACCTGGTCCAGCACCAGCGCAAGATCCTTGTCCATGTGTATCGGAACGTCACTATCCTGCGCCAGTTTCAGTATCTGGGTTGCGATTTCATCGTGTCCCCGCGCGGTCACCTGCGGTGCCTGCTTGCCGTCGTACTCGAGCGCAATAGCCAGTTTGGGAATTCGGTTCATGCTCAGGCCTCGATATCGACCAGCGATTCCGAAAATTCGGGTGCGTTAGAGACCTGTAGCGACGCCGGCGCTCCCGGGAAGCTGTGAAATTCTCCGGGTGTAAATCCCGCGCTGGATAACTGTTGTCGTAACAACGGCAACTCTGCTTCGATGCGATCGCGGGTCAGTTCGTGCTCGGAATAAAAGCTGGCGCCAATCGCGCGGCCCTCGAGTACCAGATGGCAAGCGATCGGGCCGAGGCCGGCCAGCTCGAAACTGAGGCGAATATCCCAGCTTTTGTCTTCTTCGGACTGTGTCTGCCTGCGTTCGGCGAGGTCGATATGGATTGGCTTGACCGCCTGGTTTTCGAGGAATGGCAGGGCGAGACTGACGGAGAATGGTTGCTGTGTTTCCTGCTGCAGGCCGAGCGTCGCGCGCTGCAGCAGATTGTGCGACAGGCTTTGGTCTGCCAGTTTCATAACTTCCCGCATTTGCAGCAGTTGTGCCTCCTGCGCTGGTGCACGAGTCGCGGGTGTATCGCCGTCAGCCCTGGTTTTCGTGTTTTGCCGTAGTACCTGCGAGAGCTCGCGATTCAGGCTTTCGCGCTCGGCGAATTGCTTCAGTACTCGAAACACATCGAGCGTGGCCGATGGTGCATTTTCTGATTTCGACTGTTTTATCAGGCGGGTAAACTCGAACCAGCGTTTTACCTGCGCGGCATC
>JAASSH010000445.1 GCA_021767985.1 Gammaproteobacteria bacterium
AGCATCATTATCCCAGATTTTGTCGGTTATATCACAGTCCGATGCGCGTGTGACATAAGCTTCGTAGATGGATTTACGCAGCTTGCGGTTATCCGCGTAGGTAATAACAGCGAGATAACAGGGCATATCCAGAGTGACCCGATATCCAGGGAGCTCCTTTTGCTCGGCCAGCTGACGCAACATGGCCAGCGCGTAATCGGGCAAGCCCTGCAGTTCGGATTCATCCTCGGTCAGATACTCCCATGCCTGGGTCGAATCCAGCAGGTTATTTTCAAAACTGGATTGCAGTTCGGACAAGTCTTTCTGCAATTGCTGGTAGTGCTCCCGGTCAGCACCCTCGAGTTCGACACCACCGAGCCGAAAGTGCAGCAAGGCATCGGATATGGTTTTTTGCTGGGCAGCATTCAATTGTTCGAAATCGTGCGATTCCCTGATACTGCGATACCCCTCGTACAGGGCGTGATTCTGACTGATCTCGGTCGAATATTCGCTCAGCAGCGGCAGGCAGTTGTTATAGGCATCGCGCAGCTCGGGGCTGCTCTTTACCGAGTTTAGATGACGCACCGGTGACCAGGCCCGATCGAGCCGGTCGTTCATCAGTTCCAGTGGTTTTATCAGGTTATCCCAGTGGTATTCGGGCAAACCAGACAACACCGCTATTTGCTCGCGGTTGTCGCTGATCAGCTGTTCGATAGCCGGCCTGACGTGACGCGGCTGAATTTTACTAAATGCCGGCAATGGGCCGGGTTCGAGTAACGGGTTATTCAAGCTCTCGTCCATCCAACAAAAACAGGGATCGCTAGTCTACTTAACAAGTACAGCCAGTTAAATGGGTAAGGGGGCGCGGATCGAAAAAAGAGTAACCAGCGTACTGAAAAGCAGGAAGGCCAGCGTTAAGGATGCATAAGCTTTGAGCCGCTTGCGCGCCACGATGACGTCTTCGTCCAAGGCCGAAAGGATATACGGATGGCGCTCATCATCCGGACGAGAGACGACATGATACTCGCGTTGCCGCTGACTAATCTTTGCCAGTACCTGTTTTCTCGCCGCTGCCCTGACAGCCTTCCATTCCCCCTGCTGTATCTTGCCGTTCTGATCGATATCGAATTCGCTCAGGTATCTGTGCGGTTGCAACTTCCATTGTTTGACCAGGTCCTCTACCTGCTCGTCAATCGACTCTTCCGATACGTTGCTGTAGATAGTTTTAAACCATCCCATGGCGTAGATGGTTGTCGCCGGCCTGATCAGTCGTTCACGAAAGCGGTATTTTCCGAGGTTGAGCGAGACGATACGTTTTTTTGCTGGCACGCGATTACGCGTTTCGGTTTGATTACCATACCAGGTCAGGTCGGTTTCCGGGATAACGTGTGCGTGGTCGGGGTCGATAATACAGTCGCCGGTATCGTCTACCAATCGAAACAGCTGGCTACTGCATTCATCTGAAATATTAGTCCAGGTCGTACGTTTGCCGGTACGCTTACGCTTATCTACGGTACAGTGATACCAGACGCAGCGATTGCCGCTGAATGGCGACTGGATTACTCCGTTCTGCATGAATTCGGCAAGACCTTTGAGCTCGACATGACCCTGGGCGGCGGATCTTACTTTCGAGGTCGCGGTGCCACTCATGATCCGATATCGGCGGAAAGCGACGAACGCATAGTAGATCAGAAACGCTAAGCCGGCGAGCAGGATACCGTAGAGAACCTGGTAATCGATTCCGGGCATACCCTGGATTTCATTTTCCAGCCAGGAAAACATGGTTGGATCCAGAATCCGAATATCAGGTTTCGAATATCTGTTTCACGTCGACATCAGCAATTTCTGTTGCCTCGAATTCGAGCAAATCACGGGCACCGAAGCCTAACAGGCGCGCCACGATGATATCGGGAAATTGTTCGATACCGATATTGTTGATATTCACCGATTCGTTATAGAACTCGCGGCGATCGGCAATGGTATTCTCCAGCGTGCTAATTCGGGTTTGTAAATGCTGGAAGTTTTCGTTGGCGCGCAATTCCGGGTAATCCTCGGCCAATGCAAACAATTGACCCAACCCCATGCGCAGCGCACCCTCGGCCAGCCCGAGGCCGGGAACGTCCTGGCTTTGCCTGGCTTGCGCTACTTGCGAACGGGCTTGCATAACCCGTTCCAGGGTTTCCTGCTCAAACTTCATGTATTGTTTACAGGTTTCCACCAGCTTGGGGATTTCGTCGTGGCGCTGCTTAAGCAAGACATCGATGTTCGACCAGGCCTTGGACACATTGTGCTTGAGTCGGACCAGGTGGTTATAGATGCTGACGGCATATATCACCAGCACCACGATCGCGGCCCAAAATATTACGCTCCCAATATCCATCCCAGTGCTCCACTCAATTATTGACTAATCACTGATATATAGTGATTATTTCAATAAAATCAAGGGTTTGCTAGACGTCGAGGTTACTGACGTTGAGCGCGTTGGTTTCGATAAAGTCGCGCCGCGGTTCGACGTGATCACCCATCAGCGTGGTGAAGACTTCGTCGGCAGCTATCGCATCCTCGATACGTACCTTCAACAGGCGACGGTTTTCGGGGTCCATGGTAGTTTCCCATAGCTGATCGGGATTCATTTCCCCCAGCCCCTTGTAACGCTGAATATTCAATCCCTTGCGCGCTTCGTGCATCAGCCATTGGTAGACCTCGCTGAAACGGGTAACCGGCTGCTGCCGTTCACCGCGACTAACGTAAGAATCCGGAGTGAACAGGTCTCCTGCCTGCTCGACAAACTGCGCTATCGGCTGGTAATCGGCTCCGCTGAAAAATTCGCCCCCGAGTTCGATCTCCGAAGTTATGCCATGCAATCGCTTCGCAACAACCAGCCCGAAACGATTGCTGTCTTCGTCGCTTTTTACTGACACACTGTAGGACAGAGACGCACCACTTTTTGCATTAAGTCGCGCCACCAGCAGCTCGCCCCATTCGGCCATGGCTTTTTCATCGAGCAGCATGGATTCTCCAACCGGCGGTAAATCGACCAATTCTTCGAGTATTTCTGCAGATATATGCTGCACCAGGCGATCAAATATCGCCAGTATGGTTATGTACTGACGGGCCAGGTTCTCTAGCGCCAGATCCGAGAT
>JAASSH010000446.1 GCA_021767985.1 Gammaproteobacteria bacterium
CTCGAGCGGGCTCATAAGGCCCTGATAGACCCGCTCGTCAAATCCGCAACGGATAAAGGCGTTAAGGTTGATACAGTGATTAAATACGGTCATGTAGCCGAAACGCTGGTCGACATCGCTGAAAAAGAGGGCGCGACACAGATGTTCATCGGTCGCACCGGTCATAGCAGCATTGCCGCACGGGTTTTTGGATCTGTCGCCGTAACCATGGCACAAGTCGCACCGGTGCCCTGCACCCTCGTGCCTTAACCAAAAAACAGGACAATAAAAATGCAAAACAAGAAAATTATTGCGGGAGTCACCGCTATCGGGTTGGCATTGTTATCAATCCCTGCTTTTGCCCAGTCGATCGATGAAAGCGTCAATCAGCTGTTCTCCAGTGCAACCGGTTGGTTCGTGAGCTTCATCTTTAGTCCTTTTCCGGGTACTGCTTTCCCCTGGATCGTGGGATGGCTGGTCGTGGCAGCAACGATATTTACCTTTTACTTCTTTTTTATCCAGTTCCGGGCATTTCCCCATTCGATCTCGCTGGTCAAGGGCGATTACTCGGACCCCGACGATGCGGGCGAAGTCAGTCACTTCCAGGCATTGGCGACAGCGCTTTCCGGAACCGTCGGTCTGGGTAATATCGCCGGCGTCGCCGTGGCGGTCGGCATTGGCGGCCCCGGCGCAACATTCTGGATGATACTGGCGGGCCTGATGGGAATGGCCTCGAAGTTCACCGAATGTACCCTCGGCGTCAAGTACCGCAACGAGTATGAAGACGGCACCGTTTCCGGTGGCCCGATGTACTACCTGACCAAGGGATTCGCCGAACGCGGACTGCCGGGCGGTAGATTCCTGGCGATTCTGTTTTCGATCTTCTGCATCCTGGGCGCGCTCGGCGGTGGCAACATGTTCCAGGCCAACCAGGCCCATCAGCAGATATCGGGCATTTTCGGCGGCTATCCCGGCTGGATTACCGGGGTGATTTTTGCCGGTGTAGTATTCGCGGTTATCGTCGGCGGCTTGAAGTCGATCGCCAGGGTCACCGAAAAAGTGGTCCCCTTCATGGGTATCATGTACGTGGTCGCGGCGCTGATTATCATTATCGTCAATGCCGACAAGATAGGCTGGGCATTCGGGCAGATTTTCGCCGGCGCTTTTACCGGGCTGGGTGTGGCCGGTGGCATGGTCGGCGCACTGATCCAGGGCTTCAAGCGAGCTGCGTTCTCGAACGAGGCGGGAGTCGGTTCAGCGGCGATAGCACACTCCGCCGTGCGCACCAAGGAGCCAATCACGGAGGGCTTTGTTTCATTGCTCGAGCCATTTATCGATACCGTGGTGATTTGCACCATGACCGCGCTGGTTATCATTATAACCGGCCAGCTGACCATCGATGCGGCGACCGGCAACTACATCACCGAGGGCGGTCGTATCGTCACCGCTTCCGGGGCTTCAGGTGTGGGCCTGACTTCCGCTGCATTCGAAAGCGCGATCGGCTGGTTCCCCTATGTGCTGGCAATTGCGGTAGTCCTGTTTGCCTTTTCGACGATGATTTCCTGGTCTTATTACGGACTCAAGGCCTGGACCTACCTGTTTGGCGAAGGCAAGAACAAGGAAATCACATTCAAGGTGATTTTCTGCATCTTCGTCATTATCGGCGCTGCGGCAAACCTGGGCCCGGTCATCGACTTTTCCGATGCGGCCATTTTCGCCATGGCGGTTGTCAATATTATTGGTCTTTACTGCCTCATGCCGATTGTCAAACGGGAGCTCAATAGCTACCTCGAGCGACTCGGTAGCGGCGAGATCAAGAAGTTCAAGTAGCGGAACCTGGGAAATGTGCCGGGTGCATTGCACCCGGCACTTCCACAGGCAAGACAGCCCAGGAATTAAAGCGGTCAGTTAAACCGGCACATGTCTTTTCTGGCGGTGCTTGTTTTTACCGTCGGGTCAAATTAATCCTGCCGCGTAAATGACATAAGTGTACGAAAATCTTATACTCGCGCGATGGCTTCATACCAGGAACCCAGCTTTACCATCGGAATCGAGGAAGAGTATCTTCTAATCGATCCCGAGACACGAAACCTGGCCGACGATCCGCCCGCTACCATCCTCGAGGAATGCAGTAAGCGTGTCGGAGACCAGGTTACCCCTGAGTTCCTGCGCTCGCAAATTGAGGTCGGAACTAAAATCTGCACCTCGATTACCCAGGCAAAGGAAGAACTCCGCACGTTACGCAGTTGCATCCGAGAAGTGGCAGAGGCTCACGATCTTGCAATGATTGCGGCATCCACTCATCCGATTGCAGACTGGGATTTGCAGAAGCACACGGAAAAGGATCGATACAATACTTTGGCCCAGGACATGCAGACCGTAGCGCGCAGACTGCTGATCTGCGGCATGCATGTACATGTCGGTATCGAGGACGATGACCTTCGTGTCGATCTAATGGGCCAGGTCAGCTACTTTCTGCCGCACCTGCTGGCACTCAGCACGTCTGCGCCATTCTGGCGCGGGCGTGAGACCGGGCTCAAGTCCTACCGAATGGCGGTCTGGAACGAACTGCCGCGTACTGGCCTTCCACCGCAGTTCGACAGTTATGGGGAATACCGGCGCCTGGTCGAAACCCTGGTCAGCACAGGGGTTATCCAGGATGCAACCAAGCTATGGTGGGATGTTCGCCCCAGTGACAAGTTCCCAACGCTCGAAATGCGAATGACCGATATTTGTACCCGGATGGAAGATGCCATTTGCATAGCGGCCTATTATCGATGTTTACTGCGTATGCTATGGCGATTGCGTCGCAGCAACCAGCGTTGGCGTCAGTACGACCGCTTCATGATCGCGGAAAACCGCTGGCGTGCATCACGTTATGGTTTTGACGAAGGTCTTATCGACTTCGGAAAGGCCGAAATCATACCCTTCCCCGATCTGCTCGAAGAGCTTATTAGTCTCATCCGGGAAGACGCAGAATTCTTTGACTGCATCGACGAGGTTGAGCGTGCGCGCGAGATTATTGAATCCGGTACCAGTGCACACAAGCAAATCGAAGTATGGAAAGCAGCCCGAGACGCGGGCCAAAGTGATGTGGAAGCGCTGCGCGACGTTGTCGACATGCTTATCGCAGAAACTGCC
>JAASSH010000447.1 GCA_021767985.1 Gammaproteobacteria bacterium
CGTGCATGCCTTCCTCGTGGGCGAAGCTTTCATGCGTAAACCCGATCCAGGGCAGGGGCTTAGGGCGTTATTTATTGATTGAGCGACATCCGGCGGCCTGACCGCGGGATGGCGGCTTTAGCGCGTGCCGAAAACGACGATGGTTTTACCGTGCGCGGAAATCAGCCCGTCTTCTTCCAGCGTCTTCATGACACGGCCGGCCATTTCGCGTGAGCAACCGACGATCTTGGCGATTTCCTGGCGTGTAATCTTGATTTGCATGCCGTCCGGGTGGGTGATCGCGTCCGGTTCGCGCGCCAGGTCGAGCAGGGTGCGCGCGACGCGACCGGTGACATCCATAAACGCGAGGTTGCTGACTTTACGGCTGGTGTTGCGCAGCCGGCTTGCCAGCTGGGAAGACAACTGGAACAGGATTTCGGGGGTCTCGCGGGCCAGTTGCATGAACTGGTTATAGTGAATTTCGGCGACCTCGCAGGCGGTACGGGTAATTACCCAGGCGCTACGCCTGGTATCTTCCTCGAACAGCCCCATTTCGCCAAAGAAATCACCGGGATTCAGGTAGGCGAGCACGATTTCGTTACAGTCCTCGTCCTCGATGACTACGCTGACCGAACCGTCGATGATATAGTAAAGCGTTTCCGACTCGTCCCCGGCATGAATAATGGTGCTGCGCGCCGCGTATTTCTTGGCGTGGCAGTGATGCAGAAAATTATCCAGTGCGGGATTCTGACGCGGTATAACTTTTGTGATCGGGTTAACTGACATCTCTAATTAATTTGATCCAACTAGACCTAAAACATAGCACAAAAATCTCAATTCAACAGCAATAGGTTCTATCAATGAAATGCAGGGTAAAATGGCTGGACCACATGTCTTTCGTGGGCGAATCCGGCAGCGGTCACTCGGTGGTGATGGACGGCGCCCCCGACGCCGGCGGTCGTGATCTCGGAATTCGGCCGATGGAGATGCTGCTGTTGGGGCTGGGCGGCTGTACCGCTTTCGACGTGATCTCGATTTTACACAAGTCGCGCCAGCAAATTAGCGATTGCGAGGTCGAGATAGAAGCCGAACGGGCCGCCGATATTCCCAGGGTATTCACGAAGATTCACGTGCATTTCATCGTCAGCGGTAAAGACCTGGATCCTGGCAGGGTCGCGAGGGCAGTCGAACTATCAGCCAATAAGTATTGTTCGGCCTCGCGCACGCTGGAGAAGGCGGCCGAAATCACCCACGACTTCGAGATTCGCGAATCTTAGATTTCAGGTATGGCCCTGAGGCTGCTTGTTGCGAGCTAGATCCGGTAAGCGGTGAAAGTCATGACTTTACTGACCAGCGTCATCGCCTGTTTGACGGGTTGCGGCAGTTCGGCGGCACCGGCCTGCGCCGCGTTTTCGGCGTGTTGCAGTTCGTCTGCGCGCATCGCCTCGAGGATCGCGCGGCTGCGCCCGTCCTGTTGCGGCAGCGATTCGAGATGTCGGTCGAGATGGGCGCAAACCTGTTGTTCGGTCTCCTTGACGAAACCGAGGCTCCACTTATCACCGGCCGCGCCCGCGAGCGCACCGATCGTGAAAGAGCCCCAGTACCAGACGCCGTCGAGCAGGCTGCGCGGCTGATTGAGTTCACCCAGTCGGCGCTGGCACCAGTTCAGATGCTCGTTCTCTTCTTGCGCGGCGTGGTTCATCGCTTCGCTTAGCGCCTGCTTGCGTGCCGTTAGCGCCTGGCCGCGATATAGCCCCTGCGCGGCAACTTCGCCGGCGTTATTGACCCGCATCAGGCCCGCGATGTGCGCGCGTTCCTGGTCCGATAGCTCCGCTTGCTCGGCCGCGTCAGCCGGGTAGGGCCGCTCGGCCGCAGCCGGGCGCAGATGGCAGGTGCTTAGGCCGTGCTGAAGTTCGTCCAGCAGCCGGTCGGTAAGGCTTAATTTTCGCATCGAGGTACCTCGAAAAAAGCGCTGAGAAAATGTTTTCAGGCGACATATTATCGATTAAATCGGGGTATTATTCCAAGCCGCAGAATATCCCCGGAAAACAGGGTTTTACGGCTTGTAAAGCGCCGGTTTATCCGTTAGTATTCGCGCCCTTTGTTACAGAAGTCAATGCCTTAATCGGCTGTAAGCAGGAATTATTATGAAAACCTTCAGCGCAAAACCTGAATCGGTAAAACGCGACTGGTATGTAATCGATGCCACCGACAAGGTGCTGGGTCGCCTGTCGACCGAGGTCGCGCGTCGTTTACGCGGCAAGCACAAGCCCGAATACACGCCCCATGTCGATACCGGCGATTACATCATCGTGATCAACGCTGAAAAAGTTCGCGTTACCGGCAACAAGGAAAACGACAAGATGTACCACCATCATACCGGGTACATCGGTAGCCTGAAGTCTACCAACCTGTCAAAGCTGCGCCAGGATCATCCCGAACGCATTATCCAGCATTCGGTCAAGGGCATGCTGCCCAAGAATGCATTGGGCCGCGCGATGTTCAAAAAACTGAAGGTATATGCGGGCGACGCCCACAACCACTCGGCGCAACAGCCCCAGCCCCTCGAAATCTAACAGGTTAAATCATGGCAGCAGAACAATATTACGGTACCGGTCGTCGCAAGAGTTCGTCGGCGAGGGTTTATCTGAAATCCGGCAGCGGTGCCATCACTATCAACAACCGCAGCATCGACCAGTACTTCGGCCGCGAAACCTCACGCATGGTCGTACGTCAGCCGCTGCAAACCGTGGATTTGGTCGATAAGTTCGATATCAATGTCAACGTTTCCGGTGGTGGCCCCAGCGGCCAGGCTGGCGCGATTCGTCTCGGCATCACCCGTGCGCTGCTGCAGTACGACGAGACTTTCCGCGAAGCCCTGCGTAAGGAAGGATTCGTGACTCGCGATGCCCGCGAAGTCGAACGTAAGAAGGTTGGATTGAGGAAGGCCCGTCGAGGCGTCCAGTTCTCCAAGCGCTGATCTGGGCTGCTGCGCTTGCGACGCCCGGATTGGTTCCAGATAAAAAAGCCCGCTTCAGCGGGCTTTTTTTTGTCCCAGGTCGCTTCGAGGGGGTCAGAGCAAAAATATCGCTACTATTGAGTCGGCGAGAAAAGTGTTCCTGATATTTTTGGTCTGACC
>JAASSH010000448.1 GCA_021767985.1 Gammaproteobacteria bacterium
ACGCGGCCCTCGCCGTTGATCCCGAGCACCGGCTCTTCCCAGCGCAGGTAGGAGCGGGTTTCGGAAACCTTGCCCGGGCTCTGGATGCCCTTGGTGCCGAGCGGCGATTCAGCGGTAGAGCCGTCGGGATTGCGCGCCGTGCCGGAAGCAATCCAGTCGGTGTCCATTTTCGGCTTGCCGTTTTTATCCGGGCCGTAATCGACGTCGACGTGGCAACCGTAACACTGCGGTACCCAGGACGCGTGGCAGGCGTAACATTCGAGGCTCTCGGCGTGTTTCTTCACGCTCGCCATGGCCACCATCGCCTGTGAATTGCGCCAGGCGTCGTCCTCGGCCAGCTTTTTCAGCAGCGGCACCTTGAAGTCGATTCCGGTCGCCGAGTGCATGATGACGCTGTCGCCGTCCTTGACCACGTTGCCGTACGGGTTACCGCGAGCACTCAGCAGGTAGCCGTCCTTCTTGTCGTAAGTCGTGGCGAAGCGCGCGGTTTCGTTGAGCGGTGTATCCGCCAATCCGCGCGGCGCGTTGCCGATGTTCTGGGCGAATTCCTCGCCGTGGCCGAGCGGCAGCTCCCATGGGTACTGTTCCGGCGTGCCGTGGCAATCCTGGCATTCGACTTCCACCTGTGCCAGCGTGGTGCCGGGAATGTTACCGTCTCCGTGCATGTCGATCGTGGTGTGGCAATCCTGGCACAGCAGGCCGCCCTGTGGATTTTCCGGACGGCTCTTGATCTGGTGGTGCAGGTCGTCGGAAATGAACAGGTAATTCTTGGTGTGCAGTTTCGGCTGCTTGCTGCCGGTCGGGCTATAGGGCGAACCGTAAGGGAATTCCATCAGGCCCTGGTAGGTCACGCCGATGCGCTTGCCGCGGTTGTGGCAGGAGTTACAGGTTTCGACCGGAATCCCCGAGTAGGTGGTGTTACCGACTGTAACCTTCGACTTGCGCGTGGCCTGGATCTGGTGCGTCAGCATGTGGCCTTTCTGCTTCTTGTCGATGGTCGGATCGTTACCCTCGTAAATACCCTCGTTGCCGTAGGGGATATGGCAGGACGAGCAGCCCTGGCCGCGGTAATCGCCGCGCTTTTCGCGACCCTTGACCGTGACGTGGCAGCGCTGGCACTGCTGGCGCTGGTAGGTGAAGCCGGCCAGCTTGGGATCCTTTTCGATCTCTTCGACGCTGGGTTGCGGGATCTGCTCGAGCGCGGTCGGGAACTGGTCCTGGTGCGCCGCGATCATATCCTTCATGTAGGCCTTGTAGGCATCGGTACCGACCGAGGGTACCGGTCCATCGCCGTCCTTGACCGCGTAGTTGCCCCACGGCACCTTGTGATTCATGACCTCCGGGATGCCCCAGGTGTGCAGGTTACCCTGGATTTTGCCGGCCTCGGTGTTCATCAACGATTTTTCCACGCGTTCCTCGTAGCCGGCGTGGCAGGCAGACTGGCCGCAGGTAAATTTATTGACGTCCATCGCACCCGGGTCTGGGTAAAAGGTTTGCGGCCCGCGCGAGGTAATCAGCGATTGCGGCGAATCCTTGTGCGCCGCCTCGACCGTGGTCGCGGTTGGATCACCGCCGTGGCACAGCACACAACCCTCCGGGTCGCCGTGCTGCGCGCTGATCGACTTGATCATGATCATCATCGTGCTGTCATCGGCACGGATGTCTTCGATACCGTTGTGGCAGGAAATACAGCCCGAGTCCGCCGCAACTGCAGTGCTGGCGTTCAGTAAGAAGAGTTGAAAGAAAAGAATTACCCCGATAGTTCTGCAGAATTTATTCATTATTAGGTCCTTATAAGGCCGTCGATTTTTTACCCCGTCGGCAAACGTGCACAATTCGCCGATGAGAGCAGGCTATAGGGGGGGGCTGGGCTTTAATTGATCTATGTCAATTAATCCCGGTTTTAGGATTTTAAATCTCGAAAGTGGGAATTTATTCTCGGACCCGGTCACGTTGAGCACAAGTTAAATCTGCGCGAAAACAGGGCAGGAAGGCGATACTTGCACCAATTTAGGGAGAGCATTGCTCGTCCGCAAACCTCATGCTTTCTTGAACTGGCGACAGGCGGTATCGAGACCGCGCAGCGACTCTTCGAGATCGACCTCGGTGTGTACCGTGGAGACGAAACGACGTACTCCCGGTAATACGTATTGCCCCTGTTTCATCAGCAGGGTGTCGAGCCTGCGCATCGCGGCCTGGTCGCTGGCGAGTACGTCGGCCTGGTTGCGCGGGGTCTTGTCCATGAACAGGATTTGCCACAGCGAGCCGGTGTGCTCGGCGATCGCCGGGATCGCATGCCGGTCGAGAATTTTCTGGGTTTCGCGGCAGAGATCGTCGGCGAATCCGTTCATGCGGTCGTACACGCCAGGCTTGCCGAGTTCGTCGAGCATCGCCATAGTCGCGGCTGCTGCGACCGGGTTGCCATGCAGCGTGCCGTTGAAATAGGTATAGCCGGCCTCGCCCTTGAGCTTCGGATCCGACAGGCTGATGACATCGGCGCGCCCGGCGATGCAGGATAGCGGGCCGCCGCCGCCGACTACCTTGCCGTGGGTCGACAGGTCGGGTTTGACGTCGTACCACTGCTGCGCGCCGCCGTAGGCCAGGCGAAACCCGGTCACGACCTCGTCCATGATAAACAGGATGTCGTACTCGTCGCAGATTTCCCGGATACCCTGCAGAAACCCGGGTTCGGCCGGGATAATGCGCTGTACCGGTTCGGCGAAAATCGCGGCGATATCGGCGTGGTGCTCGGCGACGACCTTGCGCAGGGTCGCCAGGTCGTTGTAAGGACAGACCAGCATCGTCGATACGGTCGCCTCGGGCTGGCCGTAAGAGTCGGGCGCACCCTGCGGGTAGTTGCCGGTCGCTTTTGGAAAGGTGGAAACGATCGCGTAGTCGTGATTGCCGTGATAGGCACCCTCGAACTTGAGAATCTTGTTGCGCCCGGTGAACGCTCGAGCCAGCCGCATCGCGTAGGCGGTCGCTTCCGATCCGGTAGTGGCGTAGGCGATCTTTTCGGCGCAGGGGATGTCGTTGACCAGGCGCTCGGCGAGCATTACCGCGACATCGTTCAGCGAGCCGAACATGTGCGCGCCGCGATCGAGCTGGGCCT
>JAASSH010000449.1 GCA_021767985.1 Gammaproteobacteria bacterium
CTGGTCGTTGGTGGTTCCGGTCTTGCCGGCAATATCGCTGCGTCCCAACGCCTTGGCGCGCACCGCGGTACCGCGCTGCACTACTTCACGCATCATCGAACGCATAATAAAGGCATTCTGAGCCGAGATGACGCGTGGCGCGTAGCGCGGTTCGAGCCTGGTTTCGATAACTTTGAATATGGTCTCGGCCTCGTCGTTAGCGTCTTCCTCTGCGTCGAGCGCGACCGTCTCGAGCTGCTCTTCTTCGCCTGGCTCAGTCGGCTCGGCCGCCTGTTCTGCCGCCTGCTGCAACTCGGCCTGCTGCGCTTCGGCCTGCTGCGCTTCGGCCTGCTGCGACTCGATCTCCTGTTGCTCTGCGGCCTGCGCTTCGGCCTCGGCCAGAGCTTCCAGATCCTCGTCCTCACAGCCCTGACATACGGTCAGCGGCTGGTTCTGATAGATCACGTCACCGTTGCCCAGTTCGACCCGGCTGATAATGTAAGGCTCGATCAGGTAACCACCATTGGAGAAAACCGCGTAACCGCGCGCCATCTGCAGCGGTGAAAAGCTGGCACTGCCGAGTGCCAACGACAGGTCGTAGGGCATTTGCTCGCGCTCGAATCCGAAACGCTGAATGTAGTTGGTCGCATAACGCAAACCCATCGACTGCAGAATACGGATCGACACCAGGTTACGCGACTTGACCAGGGCCTCGCGCAGGCGCGTCGGCCCATAGAACTTGCCCGAGTAATTTTCCGGACGCCAGGTTGCTTCGAGCGAGTCGTCGTCGAACACCACCGGCGCGTCGTTGATAATGCTGGCCGCGGTAAAACCTTTTTCCAGCGCCGCCGAATAGATGAACGGTTTGAAATTGGAACCCGGCTGACGGCGCGCCTGGGTCGCTCGATTGAACTTGTTCTTGAAGTAATCGAATCCACCGACCATGGCCTGGATACCACCATCCGAGGGGTTGATCGATAGCAGCGCGCCTTCGATACGCGGCACATCGGCGAGCAGCCACTGCTGGTCACGATTCTCGAGCCATATTACGTCGCCGACGGCAAGCACGTCGGATACTTTCTCCGGCTTGGGACCCTGGTTGTCCTCATCGATATAGCTGGCGGCCCAGTCGATGCCACCCTCGAAGGGCACTTCGATCTGCTCATAGTTGGAAATCAGCACCGTCGCATTTGCCTTGCTCATCTTGGGCTCACCGTCGTCATCGGTTTCACCGATAATGGGCGCGGCCTCGTTGAGCGAAATAACCACGCCCTTACGCAGGCCACCAACCCGGTTGTCGACGATCAGGTCTTCTTCGAACGGATCCTCCTTGATCTCGGCCAGGTCGATATTACCGACCACGCCACGATAACCGTGACGCCGATGGTAATCGAGCAGGGACCTGCGCAATACCCGGTTCGCTACCGCCTGCATCTCACCGTCGATACTGGTGTAGACCTTGAGCCCGGCCTTGTATATCTCTTCACCATACTGCTCGAACAATTCGGCACGTACCAGCTCGGATACGTACTGGGCGTCGGCAAAGGTGCGGGTTTTATGCAGTTCGGCGGTGATCGGCTCGTTCAGCGCGAGTTCGAGTTCTTCCTCGTCTATATATTGAAGTATGCGCATGCGACCAAGAATGTAGTTGCGCCGGATAAGCGCCCTTTCCGGATTGGATATCGGGTTGTACTTGGAAGGCGCTTTCGGCAGGCCCGCGATCATCGCGGCCTGCGCCAGTGTCAGGTCATCGAGCTGCTTGTCATAATAAACCTGTGAAGCGGCGCTGATTCCGTAAGCGCGGTGCCCAAGAAAGATCTTGTTAAGGTAAAGCTCCATGATCTTTTCCTTGGAGAATTCGCTTTCGATCTTCATCGCCAACAGTATCTCGTTAAACTTGCGGGCGTAAGTCTGTTCGGGGCTGAGGAAAAAGTTACGCGCAACCTGCATCGTAATGGTACTGCCGCCGCGGGTTTTTCGTCCGGTAGTCGCGACCTCGTAAGCCGCGGCCAGCAGGGCATAAAAATCGACGCCCACATGATTCCAGAACTGATCGTCCTCGACCGCTACCACGGCATCGATCAGGTAACGCGGAATTTTATCGAATTCGACCGGAATACGGCGATGCTCACCGAACTCGGCAAGCAGAATTTCATTGCGATCGTAAACGCGCAAGGGCACCTGGTACTGCGCATCCTCGAGATGATCGATCGTGGGCAACTCGGGAACCAAAACCGCGTAAATATAGAATACCCCGGCGATCAGCACGATAGATCCGGCCGCAAAAAGCCATGACACAATTTTTAGTAGCTTTTTCATCAGGTTAGGCTATATACATCAACAATTACTTCAAAAGTATCGACAAGTATGAATTCATGCACTAGACTCTTTTTTGGCTAATTAGAATAATTTAACTTTTTATATACTTACAACTAGATCTTAATGTAATTTGTTATATAAGATCTAGTATCACAGGCACGTTGACGAGGGATACTGGTGTTTCTATCGCGCAAAAAACCACCATTAATTGGGCTCGATATCAGTTCAACATCGGTCAAGTTGATGGAACTCAGCAAAACCGGTTCCAGCTACCGAATTGAAGGCATCGGAGTCGAACCCCTGCCCGCCAACGCGGTCGTCGAAAAAAACGTCGCCGAAGTCGAATCCGTAGGCGAGAGTGTAAAGCGTGCGCTCGCCAAGTCAAAAATAAAATCAAAGTTTTGTGCCATCGCGGTATCCGGGTCCTCGGTAATTACCAAGAAAATAACGATGCCCGCCAGTCTTAGCGAAGACGATATGGAAGGGCAGATCCAGCTCGAGGCAGATCAGTACATCCCCTACCCGCTGGAAGAGGTCAACCTCGACTTCTGTGTTATGGGCGAAACCGAAAACAATCCCGAGACCGTCGACGTGCTGCTCGCCGCCTGTCGCAGCGAAAACGTCGACGATCGCGTTGCCGCGGTCGAACTCGCCGGCCTGACGCCCAAAATCGTCGATATCGAGGCCTACACCGTGGAAACGGTATTCTCGGCGATGGCGTCGCAAATGCCTGACGAAGGCATGGACAAAACCGTCGCCATTGTCGACATTGGCGCGACCATGACGTCCTTGAGCGTCATTCATAACCA
>JAASSH010000450.1 GCA_021767985.1 Gammaproteobacteria bacterium
AATAACCCGTGCAAAGATATATGTTCGCTGATCTCGAACGGCTGGCGTATGGAAATTCCGAGGTACTGACCATCAAACTTCCTGGTTTGTGCCGCACTGTCACTGTCGGGAACGACGCGCATATCGAAGTAGCCAATACTTGCGCCGAAGGTTAATCCGGTATCGATTTGCTCTTCGACCTGGAAGTTTATCTCGCTGATCTGGGCTTCACGGACATCGTCGTCGAACTTCCAGTCCGAATCGGTTTCACCGATTTCGAGCGAAACACCGCTCCACTCGGCACTCGCCAGACTCGAGAAAAACAACAGGAGCAATAAACTAAACCGCACCGCTGCTACCGGTTTCGGGATTAACGTAAACGAGGCGCGACATGTTCGCTCCGGCTAAGAGACTGAACAGTAATTATAGGATACCCAGCCGTTTTAACTGTGCCCGATCGCTGATTCTCTCGCATTCCGCCAGGATCCAGTTACCGACTTCCTCGATGATCTGTTCCGGTTTCCTGTCCCCCGGATCGATTGGTTTACCGATGACCACGCGGATGGTGCCAGGCCACTTGATCCAGCTATGGCGTGGCCAATACTCCCCGGCATTATGCGCGATCGGCAGCACCGAGTATCCGGTTTGCTGCGATACGATAGCACCACCCAGCTTGAACGGCTTGGTCTGCCCGGGCGGCACGCGCGTGCCCTCGGGAAACAACATCAGAATTCGCCCATCGTCCATGCTTTTCCGGCTCTCCTGAACCAGCTGGTTTATAGCCTTGCGCCCGGTACCGCGATTAAGCGCGATCGCATCCATTGCTTTCAGTGCCCAGCCAAAAAACGGAATCCAGGTCAATTCACGTTTAACCACCCAGATCATCGGTCGAAAAAAACGCTGAATCACGATCGTTTCCCAGGTCGAGCTGTGCTTGCTCATGACGATGAATCCATGATCGGGAATATTCTCGAGCCCTTCGACCTCGTAGCTGAGTCCACAGAATAGGCGCAGGCAAGCGAGACTGTAAGCAATCCAGACATGCACGATACCGACGCGAAAACCCAGCGGCATGAAAAACGCCAGCGACAACAGGCCGGCCAGAATCAGCGTCGCCGGTAAGAAGAAGATCCAGAAGACCGTTGAGCGCAGACCCAACCAGAGCTTGTAAAGCGGGTTAACCACTATTCGTACTCTATTTTCGACGCAGGGTTTCGCGAACAAAATGAGCCAGGTCGTCGTACACCGGGACATCCAGGGCTTCCGGGAAATGCTGCATCACGTACTCACCCTTGCCGGTGCGCACCAGCACCGGTCTGGCATTGGCCATTTTTGCAGCCTGTATGTCGCTGATGTTGTCACCGACAACCGGCGTTTGCGATAAATCGATTTCGAACTGCTTGGCGATCTTGAACAACAGGCCCGGCTTTGGTTTACGACAAATACAGTTGGCCTCGGGGCCATGCGGGCAGTAAAAAATCCCGTCAACGCTGGCGCCGCGGATTGCCAGCAGTTTTTGCATTTTATCGTTCATCTGCTGCAAATCCTTTTCGCTGTAATACCCGCGCGCGATACCGGAATGATTACTCGCGATCGTCACCAGGTAACCGGCCTTCTTGAGCCGGTTAATGGCTTCGATGCTGCCCGGTATCGGGTCCCAGCCGTCCACGGTAGTGACGTCGTCATCCGCCTGGTGGTTGATGACGCCATCTCTGTCCAGGATTACCATTTTGGGCACTCGAATCTCCCGCCTTGCATACGTCCTTCAGGACTGAATCCGTGAAAAATCAGCGACTAACCGGAAACTTTGCAACAGTTGATCGAGTAGTGCAAGCCGGTTGTTTTTCAGGGCCTCGTCGTCAACCATGACCATGACCTGGTCGAAGAACAGGTCGACCGCCGGACGAAGTTCAGCAAGCCGCTCCAGCCCCTCGAGGTACTCGCCTTGCGCAAACTGTTGCGCAACCGCGTCGGCGCGCTCCAGCAGTTGGTCGTAGAGTTGCGTCTCGGCCGATTCCCGTAACAACGAGCGATCGACCGTGTCGGCAATGTTGCTCTGCTTCTTGAGAATATTGCCGATACGCTTGTTGGCCGCGGCCAGCGCCAGGGCAGCTTCGTGACTTTGAAACTCGTGCAGGGCACGGATGCGCAAATCGCAATCGTAGAGCTGGCCGGGCCGGCTATAGGCGACCGCATCGACGATATCGAAGCCGATACCCTGCTCCTGGTAATAGGCCCGCAGACGATCGAACACGTAGTCGATCACTTCGTCGATTACCGCCGCAGCTTCGATTGTCTTGTGGTAACCATCGGCCGCCGCCTGGCATAGATCGCGCAGATCGAGCGTTAACCGGTTTTCGACGATGATGCGCAATACGCCGAGCGCGGCGCGGCGCAAGGCAAACGGATCCTTGTCACCACCGGGCTTTTCGCCGATGCCAAATATGCCGATCAGGCTATCGAGCCTGTCGGCCAGCGCCAGCGCCTGCGAAATCGGGCCCTGCGGCAGCTTGTCGCCGGCATGTCGCGGCCAGTAATGCTGTTCGATCGCATCGCAAACCGACTGCTCTTCCTGCTGCAACTGCGCATAGTAACGTCCCATGACGCCTTGCAGCTTAGGGAATTCCCCCACCATGTCACTCATCAGGTCGGCCTTGCACAGATCGGCCGCGCGCCGCACCAGGTCCTGATCGGCACCGCCATGGCTGGCGATATACTTGGCCAGCCGAATAATTCGCGCGGTCTTGTCGCCCAGGCTGCCCAGCTTTTCCTGGAACACCACCGAATCGAGGCGAAATCGCATGACGTCCAGCCCCTGCTTCTGATCCTGCGCGAAAAAGAATCCGGCGTCGGCAAAGCGCGGCCTGATCACCCGTTCGTTGCCGCCGGCAACGACCTCGGGCTTGCGGCTATCGATATTGGCGATGGTGACGAAATGCGGCAACAGGGCGCCATCATCGTCGAACAGCGCAAAGTATTTCTGATTTTCCTGCATCGTCGTCACCAGCACTTCCACCGGCAACTCGAGAAACTCGGCGTCGAACTGACCGCATAGCGCGACCGGGTACTCCACCAGCGCGGTGACTTCGTCGAGCAGGTCGTCTTCGATATGTGCCGAACCGCCAA
>JAASSH010000099.1 GCA_021767985.1 Gammaproteobacteria bacterium
AGGTTCAACTGTCGCGGCCGGAGTGGACCACAGTGATTGAACGCCGCCAACGGCGCGAGGATCCCGCGCTCATGGACGAAATTCTCGAAAAACACAAGCCGATCGCGAGTCGCATCAAGCACCTGATCGACGCGCTGCAGCCGCAGGGCATCGTGCGCAAGCGTGGCTTCGAAGACGGTGACGAGCTCGATATCGACGCCGCGGTGCGGGCGATGATCGATATTCGGCGCGGCATCATGCCCGATCCGCGGGTAAACATCCGTATTACGCGGCACCTGCGCGATTTGTCGATGATCGTGCTGATGGACCTGTCCGCCTCGACCAACGATCGTATCGGCGATCTGAAGGAAGACGACGAGGGTTACCTGGAACAGCCAAGTATTCTGGACCTGACGCGCGAAGCCACCGGGCTGCTGTCCTGGGCGGTGGATTCGATTGGCGACAACTACGCGGTGCACGGATTTGCGTCCGACGGACGCCACGACGTACAGTATTACCGTTTCAAGGATTTCGATGAATCCTACAATGACGAGAGCAAGGCCAGGCTGGCCGGTATGAGCGGTGGCCTGTCGACGCGCATGGGCGCGGCCCTGCGGCACGCCGGCTATCATCTCGGGCAGCAGGGCAGCCGCAAGCGCCTGGTTTTACTGATTACCGACGGTGAACCCGCGGATATCGACGAACGCGATCCGCAATATCTGCGGCAGGATACCAGGCACGCGGTCGAGGAACTCGCCGCCAAAGGCATCCATACCTATTGCCTGACGCTGGATCCGAACGCGGATAGCTATGTTTCCCGGATATTCGGCGCCAACAACTATTCCATCGTCGATAACATCGAACGCCTGCCGGAGCGCCTGCCACGGGTATTTTCGGCCCTGACGGCATAGTTAAAAAAAGTAATAGTAGGTATTGCTATAGGGTTATTACAATGATGTTCATGTTTTGTTAATTTTGCCGGGTTTAAACTGTTTCTTTCCGACCAAAAACAACCAATACGAGGTTATCATGAGAACATCCGCAATAATCGCTATGCTGGCTCTTAGCGGCCTGATCAACACCCCGCTGCAGGCGGGAGACGCCGCTGCCGGCGCCAGTGCTTATAACGCCAAGGGTTGCGTGGGCTGCCACGGCGCCGCGGGCAAGAAGCCAATCGCCAATTACCCGGCTATCGGCGGCAAACCGGCGGAATTCATTAGTGCCGAGTTGAATAAATTCCGCTCAGGGGAACGCAATAATCCGATCATGATGCCGATGGCCAAAGGTTTGAACGATGCCGACGTCGCCAATCTTGCAGCCTACCTGGCGGCGCAATAAGCGCTGATCTGTCCCGTTCAAGGGCTATTGATGCCAGTTCACGCTAACGACAGGTTATCCGGTAGCCTTGAGGCGGGCGGGTTGGTCGATTTCGAGCAGATCGGATTAATCCTTTTTGATCTCGACGGCACGCTGGTGGACAGCGTGCCCGACCTGGCCTGGTGCGGCAACGAAATGCTGCGTCGGCTCGAGATGCCGCAACGCGACCAGGCAGAAGCGCGGAACTGGGTTGGCAACGGTGTCGAACGCTTCGTAAAACGCTTTCTGACCGGCGATATGAATGCCGAACCGGATCAGGAGCTGTTTCGCAATGGTCTCGACCTGTTCGAACGGCTCTATGCCGATAATGTCAGCGGTCGGAGCGAGCTCTATCCGGGTGTTGTCGAGGCGCTACAGCATCTGGCGCAACTCGATTTACACCTGGCCTGCGTGACCAACAAGCCCGAGCCCTTTACTTCAGATTTGATTGCGGCGATGGGGCTCGACAAATTTTTTGAACTGGTTGTGGCCGGCGACACAACCGCTCGAAAAAAACCCGATCCGATGCCGCTGCACTATGCGGCGGATCATTTCGCGCTGGATTACGCCAGCTGCATGATGGTGGGTGACTCTAGTAACGATGTCACCGCCGCGCGCGCGGCCGGCTTTACCATTGTCTGTGTGCCGTATGGATACAATCACGGTATCAGCATCAGCGAATCCAGCCCTGACCTGATCGTCGATAATCTAAAACAACTGGCGGACATGTTTTCCTGAGGGGGATGTTATGAATCTGAATCGAAGAGAATTTGTAAGATTAATGGGCCTGGCCGGGGCGGCCGGCATTTTTCCACGCGCCGGATTCGCGGCGGGCAGCGACGATTCGAAACTTTACGATGTGCCTGCATTCGGTAACGCGCGCATCCTGCATTTTACCGATTGTCATGCGCAGCTGAACCCGATCTATTTCCGCGAGCCCAACGTTAACCTCGGGATAGGTGGTGCTTTTGGCAAACCGCCGCACCTGGTTGGCAACAAGCTGCTGGAGCATTTCGGTATCCCGGGGGGCGGTATCGAGGCTCATGCCTACACTTATCTGAATTTCGAGGAAGCGGCGCGTATGTTCGGCAAGGTAGGCGGTTTTGCTCACCTGGCCACGCTGGTCAAGAAATTACGTGCCGAGTACGCCGAGGGCCGCTCGCTGTTGATCGACGGTGGCGATACCTGGCAGGGCTCGGGCACCGCCTACTGGACGCGCGGGCGCGATATGGTCGAGGCCTGCAACCTGCTTGGCGTCGACGTCATGACCGGACACTGGGAGTTTACCTACCTGGCAGCGGAAGTCCTGGAAAACGCCGGAAAGTTTGCCGGTGAATTTGTCAGCCAGAATTGCAAAGTCAAGGAGGATGCGCTGTTCGATTACGAACTCGGCGATCTGGGTGATTTCAACGAGGATACCGGGCACGTGTTCAAGCCTTACACGATTCGGGAAATGGGCGATTTGCGTATCGCCGTGGTCGGTCAGTCCTTTCCGTATACGCCGATCGCCAATCCGCAGCGCTTTATCCCTGACTGGACCTTTGGCATCAATGAAGGAGATATGCAGGAAATCGTCGACCAGGCGCGCGAAGAGGAGGATCCCGATGGCCTGATCGTCATCTCGCATAACGGCATGGACGTCGATCTGAAAATGGCTTCGCGCGTGAGCGGCATCGATGCGATCTTCGGCGGCCACACGCATGACGGCGTGCCCGGTGCGGTTCCGGTGTCGAATCCCGGCGGCAAGACGCTGGTTACCAACGCCGGCTCGAACGGTAAGTTTCTCGGCGTCATGGACATGGATTACAAGGGCAAGAAACTGCGCGAGTTCAGGTATCGCTTGCTGCCGGTTTTCTCGAATCTGCTGCCGGCAGACGCCGAAATGTCCGCTTACATCGAAAAGGTGCGCAAACCGCATCTGGCCAAGCTGCAGGAGGAACTGGCGATGGCCGAGGACGTACTGTTCCGGCGCGGCAATTTCAACGGCACGTTCGACCAGGTGATTTGCGACGCGCTGCGGGTCGAGGGCGATGCCCAGATATCGCTATCACCCGGTTTTCGCTGGGGTACCACGGTATTGCCGGGTCAGGCTATCACGATGGAACACGTCATGGACCAAACCTGTATTACCTATCCCGAAACCTACGTACGCGAGATGACCGGCGAAGATCTCAAACTCATCCTCGAGGATGTGGCGGACAACCTGTTCAACAAGGACCCGTATTACCAGCAGGGCGGCGACATGGTAAGGCTCGGTGGACTGGATTACATTATCGATCCCGCGGCCGGTGCCGGCGCGCGCATCTCGGATATGCGGCTGGATGACGGCAGCGTCATCGATGCCGCGAAAAGCTACAAGGTTGCCGGTTGGGCGACCGTGGGCTCGCAATCGCCGGGCGCACCGATCTGGGATGTCGTTGCCGACTACCTGCGCCGCGAGGACACGGTGCGCATCAAGAAGCTTAATACCCCGAAGTTGAAGAATGTGTCCGGCAACCCGGGGATGGCCTGAGGCTTTACCAGGGAAGGGCGATGCGTTTGATTCGGGGCTAATCCGGGTGAATTTTCGACCACCGAGCCGGTATCGAATCAACAGATCCGGCAGGATTATAAGCTAGAATTCGAGCGCTGATATTATCTGGTTAAGTCTGGCCTGTTCGCCATCCTGTCCCAGCAGGGCGGCATTGCTGGCGGCATCGGCGAGTTGCCTTTGCCTTATTTTTTCCAGGTATTGCGCGTTACACTCGACGACGGTTTGTTTTATCTCGTTTAGATGCGACTGGATACCTGCCATGTCGTTGACATAGGTTTCAATGCTTTCCCCCAGGTTTTTATCGATTTTTGCTGCGGGATTTATCTGACGGCCGAGCGCGTTGAAGTCTTCGCACCAGTCGAGCGGCGCCTTGTTCGAAAGTTTGAAAAACAAATCGATATAGGCTTCCTTGCGCACCCTGGGAGGACGCGCCTCGTCGATGCTTATGATCCTGATTTCTTCGAATGAACTCATGCTGCGTAGCTCCTGGTGAATGCGCGAGGCTGCCTCGTACGGGTATCGATTACCCACGAGCAGAGCGCTTTAACGATGACTGCCTCAGGCCTTACTTCTGGGTCCGGCGAGCGGCGTAGGCAGAGTAGCCGAGCGCTGCCCGCCGGTTCAGGTTTTCGGCGAACTCTTCGGCATGCAATCTAACCGACTTGAGGCTGCCCGATCGTTTTCCCTTGATCGCGGAACTGCCTTCACCGATCGTATACTCGTACCAGTTCTCACCGGAGGTTCCCTCCGGCGGGTCGATTTTTTCGATAGTGCTTACATAAAACTGTCTTTCGCCGGGCTTTTCAGATAGATCAGACACAATATTTACCTTTCTTTAATTAACGCGTGCGCCGTGACGCTGGTTTGATTTCCCACGATGGCGTCGGCGGCGTTGCTGTACCTGCTTTTCGGGCCGCAGGGTTTCGGTTTGCGATGTCTCGGTGACGCCATAACCGGCAACAGACTGCTGTGGAATCCTGCTTTTTATCAGTCGCTCGATATCTTTCAACTGTTTTATTTCCTCCAGGCACACCAGCGAGATCGCCTGACCTCCACGGCCGGCGCGTCCGGTGCGACCGATGCGATGGACGTAATCCTCTGGAACGTTAGGCAGTTCGTAGTTGATGACATGCGGTAGCTGCTCGATATCGAGTCCGCGCGCGGCAATATCGGTCGCCACCAGCACTTGCAGCCTGCCCATCTTGAAATTGTCCAGCGCCCTGGTACGCGCTCCCTGGCTTTTATTGCCGTGAATCGCTGCCGCCTTGATGCCATCGCTATTCAGTTGTTTGGTCAGTCGGTTAGCGCCGTGTTTGGTGCGGCCGAACACCAGCACCTGTTGCCAGTTATTGGATCCGATCAGAAAGGAAAGCAGCTCGCGCTTGCGGTTTTTTTCGACCGGGTGGACCACCTGCTCGATCACGTCGACCGTGGCATTGCGGCGTGCGACTTCGACCAGTGCCGGAGACTTCAACAAGCCATTGGCGAGTTTCTTGATCTCGTTGGAAAAAGTGGCGGAGAACAACAAGGTTTGCTTTTGCCGTGGCAACAGTGCCAGCAATTTACGGATATCGTGGATGAATCCCATGTCCAGCATGCGATCCGCCTCATCCAGCACCAATAGTTCGACCTGCGACAGGTCAGCGGAGCGCTGGTTTACGTGATCGAGCAGGCGTCCGGGAGTGGCAACCAGGATATCGACACCGCGGATCAGTTTCTGTTTTTGTGGATTGATGCTGACCCCGCCAAATACCGCGGTTGCTTTCAGGGGCAGCCACTTACCGTAGGCTTCGATGCTCTCGGTAACCTGGGCTGCAAGCTCGCGGGTCGGAGTTACCACCAGGGCCCGAATCGGGCGACGTCCCGATCCCTTTTTGTTGGAAACCTGTAGTCGCTGCAGTATTGGCAGCGTGAAGCCGGCTGTTTTACCGGTACCGGTCTGGGCGCTGCCCATCAGGTCACGGCCCTCGAGTATCAGCGGAATCGCCTGCCGCTGTATCGGTGTTGGTGTGCTGTATCCCTTATCGGAAACGGCACGGATTAACTCGGCCTGGAGGCCAAGGGATTCAAATGACATGTTTTATTATTCTCCAAGAAATCGACCCGCAAAGCACAACTTGTGTGAGTTAGCGGTCAGGGCAGATTTGTGTGTTAAGCAGGAAATCGGGAGGGATTACCGTAAAAAATGGCGACGCAGACCGATAAGCGCCTTATAGAAGTGATTATCATACAGCAAACCGAGCCAAATAGGTGATCTATCTTGTAAAGAGTTTGTCTCAGCCGAAGCTGTAACTCTCCGGGATTACGACGATGCCGTTTTCGCTCAGGGTGAATCGCTCTGCGTCTTGCACGGGATCGAATCCGATGACCTCGCCGTCGACCGATTTCATCGGCTCTACCCGGAATTCACCGATCAGAAGCTGTTAAAGGCGCTGCGCGTCGAAGCGAGACTGCGGCGCAGTGCAGAGCCTGTATCATCGTAGATCGATCGTACTGGCGCCACGTTCGCCATGCTGGACCCGGGGAGGGGAATTCCGGCGCATTCCGTTACCAGGACAAGCATGGAGGTCCGACAGCCAGGTTCGAGCCTGACCAGATAGCCGGGTAACACTAAAATCCAGTGCGAAGGTACAACCCAGGTGATTATCGTACCTGGATTCTATAGTGGCTTTAACCCTGGAAATATCGATACAACAGCAGCAAGCCTGCAATAACAGGAAAGATCGTATAACCGACCAGATGAATGGAATGGGCCATCTTCTCACCATTGCGCTCGATCATGGTCTGCAGTCTTTCGATTTTCTCGGGGGCAACCTTTCTCTGGATGAAGGAATACACGCCATATACGACTGCCAGCACTCCGACGATTAAATTGAAATCCAGATTCATGACGTAATCCTGGCTTCGCCTGCGATCAATCGTCTGCCGGTTCGGCGGCGCGATAATTGTGTTCGATATACATCACCGCGGCCTCGACCCGAGAATGCACGTTGAGCTTGCGCAGCACGGCTTTGACGTGCAGCTTGACGGTGCCGTCGGAGATGCCGAGGTTGCGCGCGATTAGTTTGTTACCCTGGCCCTCGGCCATTAGTTCCAGGATTTCGCTTTCCCGCGGAGTCAGCTCGCTGAAAGGCCCCTTGCTCTGAGACACCGTCATGTCACCCTTGACGAAACGCACCAGTACCGAGGTCAGCGGCGGAGCCACCACGGTTTTACCGGCGTGGATATCGCGCAATGCCGACACCAGGCCATCAGGCTCCATGTCCTTGAGCAGGTAACCGCTGGCGCCGGCCTTCAGCGCATCGAGCAGATCCTGTTCGTTCGAACTGGTCG
>JAASSH010000451.1 GCA_021767985.1 Gammaproteobacteria bacterium
GAGTCTTCAGCGTCAGTTACCAGCGCCTCTACAATGCTGTCACGCACTTCAGCGAGCTTGTTCTGGCGATCCATCTTGTCGGCAACAGCATAACCTTCGGTGATGGCCGCGGTGCCCTGGTCTGCAACTTTCTGGGCCAGGCCCTCGTCGGTTTCGGGAGCTTGCCATTCCCAGGTCTCGACGCCGACTTCGTTTGCCAGTTCCTCGATCGCCTGGATCGCGGTTTGCATTTGCTCGTGACCGAAAACTACCGAGCCCAGCATGACTTCTTCCGACAGACCCTTGGCTTCGGATTCGACCATCAGCACGGCGTTTTTGGTACCGGCGACCACCAGGTCGAGCTCGGACTCTTCGAGCTGGCTATTGGTCGGGTTGAGCACGTAATCACCGTTGAGGTAACCGACCCGCGCGGCACCGATAGGGCCTGCAAACGGGATGCCGGAGACGGCCAGCGCGGCCGAGGTGCCGAGCATGGCGACGATATCGGGATCGACTTCGGGATTCATCGAGATCACGTTGGCGACCACCTGGACTTCGTTCATGAATCCTTTCGGAAACAGAGGACGTATCGGACGGTCGATCAGGCGGCAGGTCAGGGTTTCTTTCTCGCTGGGACGGCCTTCGCGCTTGAAGAATCCACCCGGGATTCTGCCGGCGGCGTAAGTCTTTTCCTGGTAGTCAACGGTTAATGGAAAAAAACCGCGACCTGGGTCAGCGGTTTTTGAGCCGACGACGGTCACGAATACGACCGTGTCCGCCATGTTTACGATTACAGCACCGCTGGCCTGGCGCGCTATTTCTCCGGTTTCCAGCGTTACTTGATGCGCGCCGTACTGAAATGTCTTTTTAATAGGATTCACTTTTCTCTCACTTGTTAACGACGCAATCCGAGTTTTGCAATCAGGTCCTTGTAACGCTGCTGATTCTTGGATTTCAGATAATCCAGTAAATTGCGACGCTGGTTGACCATCTTCAATAATCCGCGACGCGAATGATGATCATGAATATGCTGTTTGAAGTGCTCGGTCAAATGACTGATCTGGTGCGACAACAGCGCAACCTGCACTTCGGGTGATCCGGTGTCACCTTTACCTTGCTGATAATCAGCAATAATCGCAGCTTTCTGTTCAGCTGACATTGCCATGGATAAAACCTCGTAGGCCCGAAAAAGGCTGGTATTCTACCTATCTGCGCAGGTGGTAACAAGGACTTTCACCGGAATATTCGGGGTTATTGATTTCAGACCCCGCAACTCGACCTATCTTGCTGTATTCATTAGTCTTTTTGCCACCAGCCCGGCATCCGGATCGACTTCCCCGAGACCGATGAAAATACCGTCGCCGGAAATCAGCCGATAGATTCCGGGAGTGACACGCTGCGCCAGTTTTACCCGCTTCCCCTGACTGATATCGATGCTCTGACGAGTATCCAGTTGCAACTCGCTAAACTGGCCCAGGGTTGCCGTTACCGGCAACAGCAACTCATCCAGTTGCGCCATGCCCTGCTCCGCGAGTTGCTGCAGCCGGTCCAGCGTGACGGCGTCCCGCTGGTGCAGCGTTTCCACCGCGCAGCGACGCAGGGCGGAGAGATGAGCGCCGCAACCCAGCGCGTTACCAATATCCTCGGCCAGCGTCCTGATATAGGTACCCTTGGAGCAACAGACTTCGATTTCCAGGCTGTCGTCTTCGCAGGACAACAGTTCGAGCTCGAAAATCCTTACCCGCCGCGGCTGGCGCTCGACCTGCTTGCCCTCGCGCGCGAGCTGGTAAAGTCGCTTACCCTCGTGCTTGAGCGCCGAGTACATCGGCGGAACCTGCTCGATTTCCCCGACGAACCGCTCTAGTACCCGCAGTACGCGTTGTGGGTCGATGTTTACCGGCCGGGTTTCGACCACCTCGCCTTCGGCATCTCCGGTTGTCGTGGTCTGGCCCAGCCTGCAGCTGGCACGGTAGGTTTTACTGGCTCCCAGCAGATAGCTGGAAAACTTGGTGGCCTGGCCCAGGCAAATCGGCAACACCCCGGTTGCCAGCGGGTCCAGGCTGCCGCAATGCCCCGCCTTACGGGCACGATAGAGATGTCGCACCTGCTGAAGCGCCTGGTTCGAGCTTAGCCCGATCGGTTTGTCGAGAATCAGAACACCGTCGATATCCCGATATTCCCGGCGGTTAGAACGCGCCATTACCGGCTGGCTTTTACTTTATCGCTGGCAACCGCGGAATCGATCAAATCGGACATCCGGCGTCCGCGGATATCGGTATCATCGTAAATAAAACTGAGCCTGGGGGTGACCCGGGATTTTAACTGCTTGCCAATTTCACGCTGCAGGAAACCGCTGGCCCGGTTCAGCGCCTCGAGGCAGTCTTCGGCGTCTTCCGGATTCAACAAGCTGAAGTATACCCGCGCGTGGGCAAGATCCTTGCTAACCTGTACCTCGAGTATGCTGGGCATACCCAGGCGCGGGTCCTTGAGGCCACTTTGAATCAGGCTGGCGAGCTCCCGCTGAATCTGCGAGGCCAGCCGTTCGCTGCGTGCATATTCTTTGGGCATGGGACGTTACGCTTAGTCGATCGAGCGGGCCACTTCGACGCGCTCGAAGACTTCGATCTGGTCACCCGGTTTGACATCGGTGTAATTTTTGACCGCGATACCGCATTCGGTACCCATACGTACTTCCTCGACCGGATCCTTGAAGCGGCGCAGCGATTCGAGCTCGCCCTCGTAGATAACGACGTTATCGCGCAACACGCGGATCGGTTGACCCTTACGCACCACGCCCTCGACCACGATACAACCAGCCACGTCACCAAACTTGGGTGAACGGAAAACATCCTTGACCTCGGCCAGGCCAATGATATTTTCCTGCGATTCCGGCGATAGCATGCCTGACATCAAGGCCTTGACGTCATCGATGATGTCGTAGATGACGCTGTAGTAGCGAATATCGATACCGTAATCTCCCGCCACGCGCTTGGCGGCGGCATCCGCGCGCACGTTAAACCCGACCACGATAGCATCGGACGCGGCAGCGAGGTTGATGTCCGATTCGTTGATGCCACCGACGCCGGTCGCAACCAGCTTGGTACGCACTTCATCGGTTGAA
>JAASSH010000100.1 GCA_021767985.1 Gammaproteobacteria bacterium
CCAACCCCGATACCCGGCTCAAGGTTCGTTTCGTCACCGAGGTTGCCTGGCAGGCGCATTTTGTCACCAACATGTTTATCCGCCCGAGTGGCGAAGAGCTGGCTGACTACGAACCGGATTTCGTCGTACTCAACGGATCGAAGACCACCAACCCCGACTACCAGTCGATGGGGCTCAATTCGGAAAACTTCGTCGCCTTCAACATGACCGAGGGTATGCAGATTATCGGCGGCACCTGGTACGGCGGCGAGATGAAGAAGGGCATGTTTTCGATGATGAATTACCTGCTGCCACTGAAAGGCATTCCGTCGATGCACTGTTCGGCCAACGTGGGCGACGATGGCGACGTGGCAATTTTCTTCGGCCTCTCGGGCACCGGCAAGACCACCCTGTCCACGGATCCCAAGCGCCGCCTGATCGGCGACGACGAGCACGGCTGGGACGACGACGGCGTTTTCAACTTCGAGGGCGGCTGTTACGCCAAGACCATTAATCTAAGCGCCGCCGACGAGCCGGATATTTACCGCGCGATACGCCGCGACGCCCTGCTCGAGAACGTCGGAGTAAACGATGCCGGGGAAATTGACTACGCCGACGCTTCGAAAACCGAAAATACGCGCGTGTCCTACCCGATTTACCATATCGATAACATCGTCAAGCCCGTGTCGAGGGCCGGGCATGCCGCTCAGGTTATTTTCCTGACCGCGGATGCCTTCGGCGTCCTGCCCCCCGTATCGAAGCTGACGCCGGAACAGGCGGAGTATTATTTCCTGTCGGGTTTTACCGCCAAACTGGCCGGTACAGAGCGCGGCATTACCGAACCGACGCCGACTTTTTCTGCCTGCTTCGGTAAGGCTTTTCTATCGCTGCACCCTACCCGATACGCCGAGGTGCTGAATGCGCGCATGCAGCAGCACGGCAGCCAGGCTTACCTGGTGAACACCGGCTGGGACGGTAGCGGCGAGCGTATTTCGATCAAAGCGACGCGCACTATCATCGATGCCATTCTTGATGGCTCTTTGGAAAGCGCAGAAACCGCAACCCTGCCGATATTCAATCTCCGAATACCGACCGACCTGCCCGGCGTGGACAACGCCATCCTCGATCCGCGAAGCAGTTATGCCGATAGTTCGGACTGGGACGATAAAGCGCGCAGGCTGGCGACCCTGTTTATCGAAAATTTCGTGCAATACACCGATACCGACAGCGGCAGGAAACTGGTTTCCGCGGGCCCCACGCTGTAGCAACGAGCTAAACTTTACCGCCGCAATGCTTGCCTGGGCCCCGCCCGGGCAGGCAAAATGTCGTTCCCCGGGGCGGTGAGTAAACAAAAATGAAAAAAGCAGGCTTCAAGGTTCTCGAGAACGAGTGGATCCCGTTATCCGACGGACGCCGATTATCGGCCCGTATCTGGATGCCCGACGGCGCAACCAAGAAACCGGCGCCCGCCATTCTCGAATACCTGCCCTACCGCAAGCGCGACGGCACCGCGCAGCGTGACGAGAGCACTTACCCGGGCTTTGCCCGGGCCGGCTATGTCGGCGTACGGGTGGATATCTCCGGCACCGGGGAATCTGACGGCGACTGGGATGACGAGTATTCGGCACGCGAGCTGGCCGATGGTTGCGAAGTCATCGAATGGATTGCGAGCCAGCCCTGGTGTGACGGCAACCTGGGCATGATGGGTATTTCCTGGGGCGGATTTAATTCGCTGCAAATCGCGGCATTACAGCCGGAGGCACTGAAGGCGGTAATTTCGATCGGGACCACCGTCGATCGCTACAACGACGATATTCACTATAAGAACGGCTGCCTGCTTTTTTCCAATTTTTCCTGGTCGAGCACGATGCTGTGTTACGCCTCGAGGCCGCCCGATCCGGAGCTTGTGGGCGATAAATGGCGCGAAATCTGGCTCAACCGTCTTAAAACGCAACCGTTTCCATTAGCAACCTGGCTTGCAAGTCAACGGAAAAATGACTACTGGAAGCACGGATCGATAAGTGAAAACTATGAAAACGTCAAAATTCCGGCGCTTTTGATCTCCGGTTGGGCCGACGGATATATCAATGCGCCACCTGCCGGGGCGACCCGTCTGGCCAATGCCAAAGCCATCAACGGCCCATGGATTCACAAGTATCCGCATTTTGCATGGCCCAGGCCGCGCATCGATTTTCTTGGCGAGGCGATCGCCTGGTGGGATAAATGGCTCAAGGGCAAAGATAACAAAGTCGACCAATTGCCTGCCTACCGCGCCTATATCCTGGAGAACGCCAGGCCCCTGCTAAAACATGAATTCGAGCCTGGCCGCTGGGTTGCCGAGCAAACCCTGCCGGCTCCCGAGACCCGCAGCCGTTACTATTACCTGGCACCCAACCGGCAGCTACTCGACATCCCCGGCCGCAGCCGATTGAAAACGCTGAGCTCACCGCAGGACTGCGGCAGCAGCTGTGGTGAGTTTTTCCCCCTCAAAGCGGATGGAGAAATGGCTGGCGATCAACGCCACGACGATTCCGGGTCGCTGGTATTCGACAGCGGAAAACTACAGCAGCCGATAGAAATTCTCGGTCGTCCCAAGCTGCGGTTGAAGCTCGCGATAGACAAGCCGCTGGGCAATATCGCGGTGCGGCTGAACGATATTCATCCGAACGGCGAGGTGTCGCGGGTAAGCTGGGGCGTACTAAATCTGGCGCATCGCGGCGGTAACGAGAGCCCCGAACCAATGGTACCGGGCCAGACCGAAGCGCTCGAAGTCGAGCTCGACGAGTGTGGTTATCGCTTCATGCGCGGCCACAAGATGCGGGTGGCTATCTCGACCAACTACTGGCCCACGATCATGCCGCCGCCGGAGAATGTGACCGCAACCATCAACCTCGGCCAGGATGCCTTTATCGAACTACCGGTGCGTGCCGGGGTAGATGTTTATGAAATGCCCGAACCCGCGAATGAGAACCCGTTGCCGGAATATAAAATGCACCAGCCGGAACTCAGCCGGCGCTGGGTCGAGCGCAACTTTCAAACCGGTGAATCGCACTATCGCGTCATCGACGATACCGGCGAGATCGAAATGCCGGGGCACGGTCTCTGCACCCGCCATCGCCACGACGAACGCTGGACTATCGCTGTCGACGACCCGCTCAGTTATCGCTCCGAAAGTCGCTACTCCTGCTGGATGCGACGCGGCGACTGGTCGATCCACACCGAAGCCGAAAGCGAGTTTCGCTGCGATGCCGACAATTTTTACATCAAGGCAAGGCTACGCGCTTACGAGGGTGAAGAGCTGGTGCACGAGCGCAGCTGGGATGAAATTGCAATCCCGCGCGATCACATATAGGGGTTTTTAATTGCAACTTACGATTGTTTTTAACAATTAGGGGACAGTGTAACAATATTGTTAAAATTGCGGCATTGGCAGTTAACGAGCATTTACATGGCCAGATTACCCAGATACACAATAACAAACCAGACCCAGCACATAATTCAACTTGGTCGCGATTTACAACAAGTCTTCTTCGAAGAGCAGGATTACCAGTACTATCACGATTGCCTCGACGCGGCGGCTTATAACTACGGGCTGAAAATTCACGCCTATGCGCTGTTACCGGATCACATCCATATACTGGCGACCCCGAGCCGCGGTGACAGCATTTCGAGAACGGTGCAGTCGATCGGTCGTAACTACGTCCAGTATTTCAACGAATCCTACGAAGGCAGCGGTACCCTGTGGGAGGGGCGCTACCGCGCCACCGTACTCGACGAAAAGCAGTACCTGCTAACCTGCAGCCGCTATATCGAAAGCAACCCCGTGCGCGCGGGTTTGAGCAAAAGCCCACGCGACTACCCGTGGAGCAGCTATGCCTATAACGCGCTGGGAAAAGACGACGAAATGATCACCCCGCATCGTGAATACCAGAAACTGGGAGCCAGCCACAAGGAGCGTGCCCATGCTTACCGCGCGTTGTTTAAACAAAAAATAAGCGATGAGACCGTGTCGCTGATCACCGAGAGCACGGTCAAGGGCTGGGCCCTTGGCGATGCTCGTTTCGTGCGTAAAATCGAGAAACTCAGCGGACGTCGCGCCACGCAGTTACCCAAGGGGCGCCCCAAAGGCAGCTAATCTGTTGTAGTATCTTTGGCATGACAACCGAAGATAAGCGCGGACCCGGATTAAAGTTCCCCCCTCCATTGCTATTGTTGGCCGCGATCGGCGGTGCCTGGCTGGTCAACCTGCTCAAACCCTTGCCGATCGTGGCCGGTGACGCATTGCTGGAGAGCGGCATTGCGGTTATCGCGATTGCGCTATTGATCGCGCTGATTGCCCTGGCCCACTTTTTCGAGGCCAAAACCCACGTCGAGCCCTGGCATCCGACCACCGCGATCATCCGCAAGGGCGTCTACCGCTTCAGCCGCAACCCTATCTACCTGTCTTTTTGCATCGCAGCGGTGGGTACCGGGCTGGTTCTGAACAGCTGGTGGGTGGTGGCCAGCGTCATGGTGTTGAAGCCCCTGCTGGAGCGACTGGTCATCAGCCGTGAGGAAACCTATCTCGAGAATAAGTTCGGAGATCACTACCTCGAATACAAGCGCCGGGTCCGCCGCTGGTTGTAGACCGATTCGGTTCGCCCGCCACTGTACCGTCGACGGGCCTGATCGTTTCGATCGTCACACCATGGGATGACGGGCGCGGGAGCACGGGAAAGATCCGACTAGGATCGGGCGATTGCGCAATAGGTAGCTTGCAGGACGGCCTCGGGGCGATCGCCAACGTCGATATTCAGCAGCAATACTCCCTTACCGTCATCCCGAATGCCCTCCAGAAAGGCAGCACGTTCGACGGCGTCGGCCCGGGTCGAGCACCGCAGATCGCCGGAGACCGGGGCACGGTAGCGAATTTCGGCTTGCGCCACCACCAGATCGGCCGCGACCCCCGTTTGCTCGAGGATATGGGTACACAACGCCCAGCCGGTTAATACCGCAACCGAGTAGATACTGCCGGCAAAACCGGTGCCGTGAATATTGACATTCGGCGGTAGCGGGGCGCTGACCTCGATTGCGTCCAGGTCGAGCGAATCGATGGTGAACTGCATCGCATCGCTGAGCGGAATTGCGCTACGGATTTTTTGTTGCAGTGTGGTGGCGGCGCTCAAGGCTAGTAACCCAACTCGCGGTCAACCGGATTTAACAAGGGCTCCCCGTTTTGCAGGCGCCGATAGTTTTCGGCGATGTCGGCAATGGCATCACCCAGGTGATACCCGGAAACATGCGGCGTCAGCTGCACTCCGGGGTGTAACCATAGCGGGCTTTCCGGCGGCAGGGGCTCGATCGACATGACATCGAGAACGGCGCCGGCAAGCAGCTTATCGTCGAGCGCCGCTATCAGATCCGGTTCATCGACCAGGTCACCCCGCCCGACATTGATAAAAAGCGCCGACGGCTTGAACCGCGCAAACAGTTCGCGGTTGAACATGCTTCGGGTTTCACCGGTCGATGGCAGCACCGAGACGACATAATCCGCGGTCGCAATCGTTGCCTGCAATCCCGCGCTTCCGGCATGGCAATCGACTCCGTCGAGGTCCTTCAGACTGCGGCTCCAGCCCGAAACCTGGAAACCGTTGTCGACGAAGCGCCGCGCCACCAGCTGGCCGATGCGGCCGAGGCCAAGTACCGCCACCCGGGCATCAGCGGCTCGTCGGGGCGGATATGAAATCCATTGCGAGCGCAACTGCTGTTGATGATACTGGCGCAGGTGGCGCTGCTCCTGCAGCACGTAGGCGAGCGCGTATTCGGCCATCTCGCCCCCCGAAGTGTCGGTTTGCAGGCGCACAACCTGGATCGACTCCGGCAAGTCTCCGTCGGCGAGTATATTGTTAACCCCGGCACCGGTCTTCTGTATCACTTTCAGGTTGGGGTAACGCAGGGCTTCGCCAGGTTGGTAGGAACTAACGGTTAACATCTCGATTTCAGCCAGGTCACCGGGATCTTCGCCGATGCGGATATCGGCCTCGGGGTAATAGCCGAGCAGTTCGCTGCGCAGCTCGTCGTCCTTCATCCAGTCGGGATGCTTGATATCGATTAACAATGCCATGAATTTTTCGACGCCAGTTCTCGTATATATTCCGGGCCAACGCAGCAGCAGCCGCCAATAATGCGGGCGCCGGCCCGATACCAGCGCTCGGCCTGCACCGACCACTGTCGCAGATCGTTTTCACCGCCCCAGTGTTTGCTTGCCGCATCATACTGTTGACCCGAATTCGGGTAAACCACAATCAGCTTGCCGGTATTGCACTCGACAATATTTTCGATCATCGACTCCACCAGCAACGGTGGACAGCAGTTGACGCCCAGGGCAAAAACCTGTGGCAGGTTCGCGAACAGCTCGAGCGCGGACCGCAACGAATTGCCGTCGTGCAGGCGTTCCGCATCCTGGCAGCAAAAACTGACCCAGGCGGGCTTGGAAATCGAGGTCAGCAGCTGGCTCAGCACCCTCGCCTCCTGCAGATCAGGAATGGTTTCACAGGCGATCAGGTCGGCGGAACCTTGCGCGAGCCAATGCAGGCGCTGCCGGTGAAAGTCGCGCAGCCGCGCATCGCTAACGCCGTAGTTGCCGCGATACTCGGAACCGTCGGCCAGGTAGGCGCCATAGGGGCCGACGCTGGCCGCAACCAACGGTCGAAAATCGGCGTCGGGCTTATCCCGCAGGAATTCGTCGCGCGCGCTGCAGGCGAGCTCGACCGATAACCGGAACACGGATTCGACTTCGACCGAGCCCATGCCACGGGCACGCAACCCGTCGACGCTGGCCTGGTAGCTGGCCGTCGTAACACATTGTGCGCCCGCGTCCAGGTACTCGCGATGCAGCGCGCTTAAAGCCTCGGGCTGCTGCAGTATTATCTCCGCGCTCCACAACGGCGAGGAAATATCGAAACCTCGCCTGTCGAGTTCACTGCCGACACCGCCGTCCAGCAACAGCGGCCGACCGCGCTCGATGATGGACCTGATGGCTTCGACTGGCTTTTGCACCGGGGACTCTCGTTCGAAAAACAATCCGTATTCTAACCCTGAAAAACATGCAGTCCGTTTATTTTTTAGTTAACCTGTCGGGCAAGATCCCAGGTCAGCCATTCCATGCATTCCAATCGCATCGATCACCCGGCTCTAACCGTCACCGGTCTGGTGTACAGCGTCCCCTTCTTGCTC
>JAASSH010000101.1 GCA_021767985.1 Gammaproteobacteria bacterium
AGCGTCGTTGCATCGGCGTCCAGCTGGGAGCTCACTTTAACCGGCGGCGCCGATATCAACGAGTACGAGACAGTGCTCGAATCGATTACCTATCAAAACAGTTCTGACAATCCGAGCACCTCGGTTCGCAACATTACGATCGAAGCATTCGATCAGAGTTATGCCAACCTGTTTGGCGCGGATGCCGGCACCCTGTCGATAACCGCTGTCAACGATGCACCCGATGTATTCGACAACGACGTCTATGCGCTGGAAAGCAGTCAGAACAACAGCCTCGGCATCACCGCGCCGACCGACGTCGATAGCGATGACAACACACTGGTCATCACGGTAACGGCATTACCCGGCGTGGTGGGTGTCGTGACACTGGCTGACGGCACTCCGATCAGCGTCGGGCAGACCCTGTCGCTCGCCGAACTGACCTCGCTGGAATTCGATTCGGGCGCGGCCCAGGGCAGCGGTACTTTTTCCTACACGGTGGACGACGGCCAGCTGGTTACGACCGGCAACACCACGATCACCGTGGGTGCTACCAATCCCGATTTTGCCACGGTTTACGAAAGCGGCCTGGCCGGTGGCACCGGCTCGGGTGCGGCCCAGGTTACAGGCAACCTGTTTGCCAACGATGGTAACGCCGGTAACAGCATCGATAGCATCGATTTCGGCGCTTCCAATTTCACCCCGGTCGGCGGCGTTATTACAGCAACGACCGCGCTCGGAACCCTGACCGTGTACGCGGATAACGGCACCCCGGGCTTTTCCGCGGGCGACTATGTCTACCAGTTGAACACGGCCGACGGCAGCAGCGCCGACGTGGACGAGGTCTTTACCTATAATTTCACCAATGGTCTCGGTTACAGCGACAGCCTGACAATCTCGATCATCGACGACGCGCCGATCGCGAACGACGTGGTCCAGAATGTGCCTGAATCCGAAGAGAAAGTATTCAACATTATCTTCACCCTGGACGATTCCGGCAGCATGGGCTGGGGTTCGGTCACCGGCAGTACCTCGCCACCCGCGAGCGAACCGACGCGCATGGATATTGCCAAGCAGTCGCTGTCCGCACTGGGCGCGGAATACTTCAACCAGTCCACCCAGGTCGAAATAACGCTGATCACGTTTAACTCGAGTGCGAGCTTCGTCGGTACCTACGATAATTTTACCGACTTCGAGACGGCCCTGAACGGCGTTACCCCGGGCGGCGGCACCAACTACGTCGATGCGACCGATGAGATTCAGACGCAATTGACGACCGATCTGGCAGCCCAGAACCCTGCCGACGACGTGCAGAATATTTCCTACTTTATTTCTGACGGCGAAGCCAATGCCGGCACCTCTCCTATCGGCAGTGGTTACATCGAGTTTGTAAACAACAACTCGGTGAACTCTTATTCGGTTGGTATCGGCTCGAGCCTGCCGGGTGATCTGTCTGACCTGAACTACATTCACAACATCGATTCACTGGGCCGCGGCGGCGGCACCGTGGACGACGCGTTGATCGTCACCGACGTGTCCGAGCTCGAGTCAGAGTTACTGTCAACCGTGCCAACCGCGTTCGGTGGCAATATCACCGCCAACGGCTCGGTGTCGAACGTTTTGTTTGGCGCCGACGGTGGCTATGTTCAATCGTTCACCACCGATATTGGTGGCACTGATTACACTTTCAGTTACAACGGCAGCACGGTGATCGTTCCGGCGGCTCTGGCGGCCACCGTCGTGGTCAGCGGCAGCACGGTCGAACTGGGCGCTGATGACGGATTCGCCTATGGCACTTTCACCTTCAATTTTGCCGATGGCGCCTACACCCTGAGCGCGCCGAACGGACTGGCGCCCGCGGTTTTCAATTTTGACTACACTGTCGTCGACGGCGATGGTGACACGACCTCGGCCAATGCCACTATCAATATCGTCGACGATGCGCCCGACGCCAGGGACGACCTGCACTCTTCGAATGCCTTCGAAGTGGCGGCAGGTAACGTGGTTACCGCACTGGGAACCGATGGTGGCCCGCAGTTTGGCGTCAATCTATCGCCCTTCACAACGCAGGGCGGCGGCGTTGACAAGATCGTCGATAACGCCGTGGTTACCGAGTTTACCTACAAGGGAACCACGATCTCGATCGACAGCTTCGACTTCTCGCTAATCCCGTTGCCTGACCCTACCGGCACCAGCGAAAACGTGGAGGTCGATAGCCAGGCCAACATCGACGCTTCCAATTTCACTATCAGCGGTTTCGACGCCGGTGTCCCGGACACGCTCGGTTTCGATAACGGCGGTACCGAGCAAGGTGTTGGCGTTGGCAATAGCCGCCTCAACAGTGGCGAGTCATTGGTGATCGATTTCGATCTGGCCGTCTTACCTTATGGCGTTGATAACCTGACACTGACCATGAACGATTTTAGTGGCGGTGATGAAGTCGATATTACGGTGTTCGATATCGATGGCACGACCGTTCTGGGCTCTTTCACGCACAACGCTGGTGCCAGTGGAACGGTAATTGATCTGTCCGCGTACAGCGGAATCGGGTCGGTGCAGATTGCAAATAATGCCGGCGGTGATTCAATGCTGCGATTTGTCGATTACGACCCGACGCCCTCAAGCGGTTTCACAATCGATCCCGCAAGCGGCACTAACGGCAGCAACCTGAACTGGACCTTCGATTATGAAATCGACCTGGACGGTAACGGCATTTACCAGGCCACGGTCATTGACTCGAACGACGGCTCGGAATTTATCATGCGCAGCAACGGCTTTTACCAGTTCACACCGGATACCAGCGGACTGGTGTTAACCCCGGAAGCCGTCGCTACCACGAGTGCCGCTAACGTGACAGCCAGCGACCTGACGCTGTCCGGTTTCGACGATACCGGCGCTGCGGCCAACCTGATTTACAGCAGTAACGGCGTGACCGTGGAAGGCGGCTGGTCGAATGACAGGATCGACCTGGGTGAATCGGTAAGCATCGACTTTACCAGCAAGGGCGGCAATCCGAATGGCGTGCAGAATGTCGAATTTACGCTAACCAGTGACAGCGCCAACGAGACCGTTACCTATGTGATCTATGCACTCGACGGCACCACCGTTCTGGGCACCGAGAATTCTTCCGCCTCGCCATTCACGATATCCGCGGCGGATTATCCCCAGATTGGCCGGATCGATTTTGTCGCAGACAATTCAACCTATGTAAGGATTGCCAATATTGCCTACGACGAAATAACCACGGCGCCGCCGACCAACCTGGACCCGGTACTGATCGACTACGTGTTGACCGATACCGACGGCCAGTCGGATTCGGCCCAGCTAGCGCTGTACACGATCGATCAGACCATCGCCGGTAGCAGCGGCATAGACAGTATCGCCGGTAGCAGCTTGAACGATGCCATCATCGGCGATGCCGGTGACGATATCCTGTACGGCAATGACGGCAACGACTCACTCTCCGGTGGCGCCGATAACGATTCACTGTTCGGCGGCACAGGTGACGATTACCTTGCAGGTGGCGACGGGCAAGATTCCCTCATCGGCGGTACCGGTAGCGACACCCTCGACGGTGGAGCCGGCGACGACCTGGTCGATGGCAGCTCGGGCGACGACGTCGTGCTGGGCGGTGAAGGAAACGACCTGGTCTTCGGTGGATCCGGAGACGATCGCCTGGAAGGCGGCGCCGGTGACGACGTGTTGACCGGCGGTTCAGGTAACGACGTCATATTCGGCGACGAAGGAGAAGATCGCCTCGTCGGCGGCAGCGGCAACGACAGCCTGATTGGCGGTGGCGGCATCGATATCTTCGCACTCGAAGCCGGGGACGAAGGCAGCATCGGGACACCGGCAGTCGACACCATTGCCGACTTTACGGTTGGCGTCGGCGGCGATGTGCTCGACTTGTCGGACATGCTGCAAAACGAAGACCTGACGTCACTCGACGGCTTCCTCAACTTCGACTATGACGGTGCCAGCGGCAATACCACGATCAGCATCGACACCGACGGCAGCTCGGGTACCTTTGAAGCCTCGCAGCAGATCGTGCTGACCGGCGTCGACCTGACCGCCAACGGCACGCTCAGCGATCAGCAGATACTGGATAACCTGCTGAATAACGGCAACCTGATCGTCGACCCGTAAAGTCGAGACCTGACCGATAACGGCGGCCAGGGATGGCTGCCGACTGACCTCGGTGCTCGACCAATCCCGCTTCGATGGCTTATCGCGGCTATCAACACTGTTCAGGCAAGGACCGCAAGGACCGAACGCAGAGCCTGCGGGATTTCAACCGGCTTCTGGCTCGCACGATCGACGTAAACATGCACGAAATGACCCTGCGCGATCGCCTTTTCCGAATTTCCAAGGAATAGTCCGACCTCGTAACGCACCGAGCTGCGACCCAGGTGGGCAACGCGAATGCCGGCCTCGATATCGTCGGGGAACGCCGCACTACTGAAAAAATTACAATGCGTCTCGACGACCAGACCTATAACCTCGCCCGCATGAATATCGAGCACGCCCTGCTCGATCAGGTAGCGATTAACCGCGGTATCGAAGTAACTGTAGTACTGGACATTGTTGATATGGCCGTAAACATCGTTGTCCATCCAGCGCGTGGTAATAGTCATGAAGTGACGGTAATCGTCGCGAGTATCGGGTTCCTGCCTGGCAGACATTCGGGCTTCCTGTGGATTAACGGATCAAGTGAATTAATGATCAGTCTATCAGTATAAAATCTACAACTTACAAGATCGCTGCATTTTTTATTAAAGTATCGGTTCTTATGCAACCGAATACCTTCTTAATCCTGTTTGTCATTATGTGGATCGCGTTCAGCCTGTCGGTCTGAGCGATTCGTTTTTCAGGACAGCTGACCTGTGACCTGAAGATTTGACACCGCTTACAATTCTGAGGTTGTTCTACGCCCGGTGTTATCGGGATAAGCCGTGAAAATCCCAATAATTGCCAGTAAGCTTTTTACTGTGTACGCTTTCTGTCCAAACACAACAGTATGTTCTGGTTTTAAAATCGCTTCCTTAAATTGCACCACCCTGTTTTCTTTTACTACATAGGTGCCATTGGACGAGTCAAGATCCCGCATGCGTATCTCTCCATCGATCAACTTTATCTCGGCATGTTTTCGACTAACAGATTTATCATTTATGTAGATATGCCCTTCACGACCAACTATGAAGGTTCGACCCTCAATAAATTCGACATTTCCGTCCAGACTGTGATTCATTATTGGTGCTTCCAGTAAGCGCAAATCGATGCTAACAATCAAACGCCACAATCGAATCACCCAAACAGGGTAAAGCAAACCGGATGTTAATTCGTTCACATAGCTATCTAATCTGGCTGGCTTTTATGTTAACCACGAATCCAAATGCATATTGCAGAGGTAATTATAATGGTTACGTATGCGGAGGAACGTAGTTGTATCACCCAGTTTGAATTGGGCGAGTTATTCCGAAAGGGGGGGCAGCAGTCGCGAGATTACACAGAGGCAGTTAGATGGTATAAAAATGCGGCAATAAAAGGATCACGCCAGGCACAGAATCGATTAGGTCGATTAATAACTCTCAAACGTCCCGCGCTACACCAACTGTTTTCGGGTTACCAGAAGCCTTGGTTGCTTTAGCCCTGTACTGATCAGCGGCCCCGCTCAAAATTTTTCTGACCATGTCTTTCGCCATCTCATCACTATAGCCGCCTACACCCTGGAAGAAATTCTCGGCTAATAGTAACGCGTCTTCTTTAGTGACAAAATTTTGAGCAATCAATCGCTGCCAGAAGAATCCTAACCGCTTACTCTCTTCGTTGGTGGCATGGATATATTGCATATAGCGCGGCGCGTCTTTATGTATATGCTGGCGCCATGCTTTACTTATCCGGGCCCAGTCCTTAGTGGGGATTTCATCGCAGATGCGCTGCCAATCATCGTCGCTGGAATTGAATGGTACCGTCAACTTCAGGTGATCTCGAAGATAGCGCCGCAACCAACCGCGAGCCAAAGGTACTTTTCGTTTACTCATCGTCGCTCCAAATCAACCAGTCATATCGAGTAGGTGCAAGCCGATCTAACATATCGTTTGGATAACACAATTTCGAGAGCCCCCGTTATCTAATCATACCGAATGAATAAATCATTTAAATTTAGTAAGTTATATACGGTTTATAAAGTATATTATTAAGTTTTGGGTAAAAGTCAACCTAGACAAATATTTTTTATGCGACCTCTATTCTAACTTTCGGCAGCCGGGGAAATCGGAGACATCACTTGATACACAATATAAATAAGACGAACCTGGTATTATTAAGGCTGAGTGTTTATGTTAAAAACAGATGCTAACAAACGTTCTACCGGTAACAATTAACCGGTTTTAATAGCGACAGCGAAATTATCGCAGGCGTTCAGGTTGTAATCGGAGGCACGGTAAAGACTAACAGCACCAGAAATGACAAAGTGCTCTCGATCGCAGAAGGCTGCGTCGTTGAAGAAGTAATAAATACGACCAGATGGAACGCACTAATAATTCGCCGAAAAGCTTTGCGACATGCAAGATTCTGAACAAAAAATCCTAAATTCGTCAGTTGCCGTTCGGCAAAATGGAAATCACCACGCGATTGTTCGCTGCTGCGATTCGATTCCAGGCGCTGGCGGGAACGCCATCGGTTGTCGCTGGATAATCAATCAGCGGATCGGAATTACCCAGTGATATTATTTCGTAACGAATCCGTTCATCGGATCGCTCTTCGGCAAGTCGAACGAAGTTAGCGAATGCGACGGACTGGCGCAGACCCATATCGTAGGCTTCTGCGGATGACATGCCAACTCGATCGCAATCTGCCACCATGCGATCCTCGGCGGGAACGTAACCATCCGATCCTGCAACCCTCAGGCAGTAGTTCGCGACATGTGTTTCGATGCGCACCACGCCCGAGAAGTTGATCGTCAGCAGATAATTAGTCAATTGTTCGACAATTTCCAACCTTTCGTCACCGAGAGGCAGGTCGCCGAACCTATACTGCGATGCCTGGTTGGCACCCCATTCGAGACTGTTGACGGTTATGGCGTTCATGGCGTCCAACGACTGCTGATAATCACTAATTTGCCGGATGACCTGTAGCGAATCCTTCGCGCCTTCGATGCGCTGAGATTCCAGGGCCCGCTGCATCTCTTCCGCTGCGGAAATGCG